>CBDUSG010000071.1:0-9521 GCA_965369575.1 uncultured bacterium
TGATAAAATGGCCTGCGCTGGTTCCGGGTCGGTTTGACAAAAAACCCGCCTGTCGAATGGCTGCTCCCGAGGCGGCAGCCCGTGCAATAGTCCGAATTCGCTGACGAAGCGTGGTGAAGCCCGACTTAAGTCCGAAATCGGCCTCGAGCAACGCCTCGAAATGCGGCCGAAAGGGCTGGATACGAGATGACAGAGCTGTCCGACAGTGTCGTGCGAGAGGATCACGGGGGAACTCGAGTGCTGAACTACAAGGTTCGGCCCCGCAATCTTCACGCCATTCTGCAGGCCTCCGCCGATAAATACGCCGACAAAAACGCTTTCGAATGCCGCTCGGGCAATGCAACATTCGGGAAATTCCTGGCCGATGTCGAGTGCTTTGCCGCGGCGATGCAGGACAGGCTCAAAATCAAGAAAGGCGATCGGGTCGCCCTGCTTCTCGACAACGATCTCGCGTTCCCGCTGACATTCTTTGCCGCCGCAAGAATCGGCGCCGTCGCTGTTCCCATCAACATCCGCTTCGTCTCGATAGAGATCGCCTATATCCTGAAGGACAGCGGAGCGCGAGCGGTCTTCGTGGACCCGATATATATGAGTGAATGCTCGCGCGCCGCTAAAACGGCGCCGGATCTTGAACACATAATATCGACCGGTCGTTCATCGGGGGCTGCAGACGGCCTGCATCTCGAAGACCTTATCAAAAACGCCTCCGGCAAGGCGGACGAGGTCGATGTCGACGAAAACGATCTCGCGGCCATTTTTTACACCTCGGGCACGACGGGCGAGCCAAAGGGCGCGATGTGCACGCACCGCAATTTCATAGCCAACGCCATAAACTCGCATGTAACGGTCGGCAGCACGCCTGATGACAGGGGGCTTGTGTGTGTGCCGCTGTGTCACCCCACTGCGTGTCACAGCCAGATGATCTCGGCGATATATCTTGGAAGCACCTGCGTGATCCTGCCGCGCTTCAACGCCGATGAGACACTCACTGCGATCGAAACGTCGAGAATCACGACCCTCGTCGGAGTGCCTACTGTGCACTGGCTGCTGCTGACGCAAATAAAGCTCAAGGATTATGATCTGGACACGCTGACAAACATCATATATGGCGGCGCGCCGGCTTCGCCCGAGTTGGTGCGGAGGCTGCGCGAAGCGTTCCCGTCGGTCAGGCTTGGAAACGGTTACGGCCTGACCGAGACTTCTTCGATGGCGACGTTCCTGCCGGACGAATACGCCATGGAAAAGCCCGACTCCGTCGGTCCGCCCGTCCCGACCGTCGAGCTCAGGATCGTGGACGAGGGCATCGACCTTCCGCCCGGTAAAATCGGTGAGATCGTCCTCAAAGGGGCCAACGTCGTCGATGGCTACTGGCGGGACCCGCGGGCGACGGCCGAGGTTTTCAAGGACGGCTGGTTCTACTCCGGCGATCTGGGCCGGGTGGACGAAGAGGGCTTCCTTCACATCGTCGACCGAAAGAAAGACATGATCATCCGCGGCGGAGAAAACATTTACAGCGTCGAGATAGAGAGCGCACTCGAGTCGCATCCGGACGTTTTCGAGGCCGCCGCCGTCGGCAGAGCCGACAAAGTTTTCGGCGAGCAGGTCATGGCCTATATTGTCCGGAACCCCGGCAGCAGGCTCACGGCGGATGAGATTCTGGATTTCTGCGACAAGCGCCTCGCCGATTTTAAGGTTCCCAAATACATCGAGTTTGTGGATGAACTCCCGCGCAATCCCGCCGGAAAAATCGACAAACGAACGCTCAGGAGCTAGGTGGTGGCGTTTATCGTTCTGAATGAGGGCGCCGATCTGACGGCCCAGGAAGTCATCGACCACTGCAAGGAACATCTCGCCGACTTCAAATGCCCGCGCAGAGTCGAGTTCATCGAGTCTTTCCCGAAGACGGCCACCGGGAAGATACAGAAAAACAGGATCGTCGAGGGTTACATGGAGAAGTCGGGCAGGTCTTGATATGACCCCGAGCCCGAGCTACGCAGGAGGGTTTCAAATGGACGACGCCGCAATCGGTCGAATGTTCTTCAGCCGCGTTGAGCGCTATGGCCCGCGCTCGCTGTTCAAGGTCAAGCGAGACGGACAGTATATCAATATCTCGTGGAATGAGGCGGGCCAGGCGGCGAGGGATTTCGCGCTCGGGCTGCTCGAGGCGGGAATCGAGCATGGCGACCGGGTCGCTCTGCTTTCTGAAAATCGGCCGGAATGGGCTTTCGCCGATCTGGGAATATTGTCCGTCGGCGCCGTCAACGTCCCCATCTACGCCACAAACACGCCGAAGCAGGTGGAATATGCCGTCAACGATTCGGCCTGTCGCATACTCATTGTGTCGACCGATAAGCAGCTTCAAAAGGCCCTCGAGGTGAGGGAGAAATGCCCGACGCTTGAGAAGATAGTCGTTTTCGACGATGTCGGCAAGACCGATTATCCGATGGTCGGCACATTCAAGGATGTCTGCGCCGGCGGCGCAAAATCCGGCAAGGAGGCGCTTTTGAAGGAGCGCCTCGATGCGGTCGATCCGACCGATCTCGCCAGCATTATCTACACATCGGGCACCACCGGCGATCCGAAGGGGGTCATGCTCACACACGATAATTTCCTCTCCAATTGCCGGTCCGTCCAGAAGATACTTCCGGTAATCGAAGATGACATCTGCCTTTCTTTCCTGCCGCTGAGCCACTCGTTCGAGCGTATGGCCGGCTACTACGTGCCGATTTTCATTGGGGTCACGATCGCTTACGCGGAGAGCGTCGATACCGTCCGGGACAATCTCCAGGAGGTCAGGCCGACGTTCATGGCGAGCGTGCCGCGTATCTACGAGAAGTTCCATGCCTCCGTCCTCGAAACCGTTAAATCCGCCTCACCGCTGAAGCAGAAGATATTCGACTGGAGCTTCGCCACCGGAAAACTGATGAGCGCGAGCAGGATAAACAAGCAGCCCCTGCCCCTGTCGCTCGCTATGAAATACAAGATAGCCGACGCGCTCGTTTTCAAAAAGATCAAGCAGAACGTCGGCGGCCGTTTGAAATATTTCATTTCGGGCGGCGCCCCGCTGGCGCAGGAAATAAATGAGTTCTTCCACGCGCTGGGGATCACGATTTTGGAAGGCTACGGCCTGACCGAGACCTCTCCCGTCCTGACGACCAATACTCCGGATGACTTCAGGTTCGGCACGGTCGGCCGGCCCGTCCCCGACGTGGAGATAAAGATCGCCGACGACGGCGAGATTCTCGCCAAAGGACCCAACATCATGCAGGGCTATTACAACAAGCCCATCGAAACGGCCGAGGCGCTCGACGCGGGAGGCTATTTCCACACCGGCGACATCGGGGAGTTCGACGAGGACGGCTTCCTCAAGATCACGGACCGGAAAAAAGACATAATCGTCACCGCCGGCGGTAAAAACGTCGCTCCGCAAAACCTCGAGAACATGCTGAAGGCCCAGCCGCTGATAAGCAACGCCATGGTCCACGGTGACAGGCGGAAATTCCTTTCTGCTCTCATCACGGTCGATTACGAAAAGCTGGAGCCCATCGCGAAGGAGGAGGGCATCGAATATAAATCGCACGCCGACCTGGCGCGGGATAGGCGAGTCAGGGAACTCATAAGCGAGCGCGTCGACGCCGTCAACGCGCAGCTCGCCCAATATGAGACAATCAAGAAGTGGGCCCTCATCGAAAAGGATTTCACCATCGAAGGCGGCGAGTTGACCCCTACTCTGAAGGTCAAGCGCAAGGTCGTCACGGCAAAATATAAGGACACCCTGGATTCGTTTTATGATGGGTAATGACATCATGGTAGGGAGGAGAAGGAACTTTGAGTGAATCACCGCTTCAGCAGTTTTCAAGGATCGCCGCGGGATCGTACGATCATGCCCGCGCATGGAAGCAAAAGATGGGTGGCCGCGTGTTCGGCTATTTCTGCACATACTTTCCCGAAGAGCTGCTTCATGCCGCGGGCATATTGCCGGTTCGCATCCTCGGCGTAAAGGAGAACGTTTCCGTCGCCGACTCGCACGTGCAGCCCTTCATATGCTCGCTCGTGCGCACAAGCCTCGACGCCGCTATGAGAGACAGGTTCGATTTTCTCGACGGCGTCGTGTTCCCGCACACGTGCGATTCGATACAGAACCTGGCCGACATCTGGAAACACCATTTTCCCGACCAGTTTTCGGAGGTCGTCGTCCTGCCCGTATGGGTCGACGTGCCCGAGGCGGAGGATTACATGGTCGAAGAGTTGATGCGCTTCAGGAAAAAGCTGGAGGCGCACCTGGGCGGGGAGATATCGGACGAGGACATCGTGAAATCGATAGACGTCTACAATGAGAACCGGTCCCTGCTGGCGGAGCTTTATGCCATCAGACGCGACAATCCCGGCGCCATCTCCGCGAAGGGAGTGCTCGAGGTCGTCCTCGCGTCGCTCTGCATGCGGAAAGAAGATCACACAGGGCTGCTGAAAAAGCTCCTGGATGAGCTTCGCGCGGCCCCACGGGCCAATGGCGAAGCCGTGCGCGTAGTGCTCTACGGCAACGCGTGCGACCATACCGACATAATGGACCTGTTCGACGAGACGGACGCAGTCGTCGTCGATGACGACCTGTGTACCGGCTCGCGCTATTTTCTTCACATCGGACCGTCCGAGGGCGATCCCATCCGCCGCATCGCTCTCAGATACCTGAGGCGCGTGCCGTGCCCTTCGAAACACAGCGACAGCTTCGACAGGCGCGACTACCTCGTCGACATGGTGAGACAGAGCGAGGCGGACGGCGTCGTGATGCTGATATTGAAATTCTGCGATCCGCACGATTTCGACTATCCCGACCTCGCCAAACGGCTTTCCGAATCCGACATACCGCACCTCAAGATCGATACCGAGATGCAGCCGGCCTCGATCGAACAGGTCCGCACGAGACTGCAGGCATTCGTCGAAATGCTGAAGGAGAAGAAAAATGGCTGAGAGACGCTCTCCAAGAATCCAGGCTGTCGGCCCCATGAAAGAGATGATGGCGTCGTATTATCTCGAATCCAAAAACGCCGCCGATAACAATAAAAAGATTGCGTGGATCACGAGCGGCGGGCCCGTCGAGCTGCTGATCGCCATGGACGTCATTCCCGTCTATCCCGAGAACCACGGCGCGATGTGCGGCGTGACCAAGATGGGCGTCGAGCTGTGCGAGATATCGGAGCAAATGGGATACTCGCGCGACCTGTGCTCGTATGCACGCTGCGATATAGGGTCGGCCGTCAGCGGCAAGAGCCCCATCATGGGACTGCCCAAGCCCGACTTCCTCGTCTGCTGCAACAACATATGCGGCACCGTGACCAAATGGTACGAGGTGCTCGCACGCCTTTTCGATGTGCCGCTGATATACTTCGACGCCCCTTTCATCCACGACGAGCTTACCGAGAACACGGTCGGATACGTCAAGGCGCAGCTAAGGCGAGCGATCGGGCAGATGGAATCGATCCTCGGCAAAAAATTCGACATGGATCGCTTCACCGAGGTCGTCGAGCTTTCGCGCGATTCGTCCAACCTCTGGGGCGAGATACTCGGCATGTGCAAGAACATCCCCTCGCCGATGAACGCGTTCGACGGCTTCATACTGATGGCGCCGATCGTGACTCTGCGAGGCACGGCGCCGGTGCTCGATTTTTATGCGACTCTCAAGCAGGAGCTGCAGCAGCGCGTTGCCGAGGGCGTCGCGGCGGTCCCGGACGAAAAGTACCGCCTCATGTGGGACAACCTGCCGATATGGTTCAAGATGCGCGACCTCTCCGAAAAATTCCTGGACCACGGCGCGTGCATGGTTGCCTCGACGTACCTGAACGCGTGGGCCGCAAACGCGGTCGACGCGACCGAGCCCATGACCGGCATCGCGCGCGCCTATGCCTCCGCTTTCGTGAACCGGAGCATACAGCACCGCGCGAAATTGATGCGGGACATCGTCGTCGACTATTCCGTCGACGGCGTGATATTCCACTCCAACCGGAGCTGCAGGCCGTACTCGCTCGGTCAATACGACATCAAAGAGATGATTACGGAATGGACCGGCGTGCCTGGCATCCTCATCGAGGCCGACATGAACGACGAGCGCGCGTATGCCGAAGGCCCGGTAGTCACGCGGCTGGAGGCTTTCATAGAAACGCTTCAGCCCCGGCGCGAGGTCGCCGTCTGACCTGAACGCGCGGGCCATCTTCCCGGGAGATGTCATTCCCGCGGAAACGGGAATACATCGGGTTAGATATCAGACCGGATAAAGGCATGATGCGACAGATTCGGTAAGGAGCGATTGATGAGTTTTGAATTGACGGAAGAACAGGAGGCGCTTCGCCGAACCGTCCGCAAATTCGCCGAAAACGAGCTCGCGCCCATCGCGGCCGAGGCCGACGAGAACGGCGAGTTCCACCGCGAGATCTACGACAAACTGGCCGACATCGGGCTGCTGGGAATCCCATGTCCCGAGGAATACGGCGGGGCCGGCCTCGATTACTCGACGTACATCATCGTCGTCGAAGAGCTGGCCAGGCAGTGCCTTGCGACCGCGGTCGGCGTCGGCGTGCAGGGGCTGCCGCAGATAATGATCAACATGTTCGGAACTCGAGAGCAAAAGGAGCGACACCTCCCGCCGCTGGCCTCGGGCGAGAAGCTGGGCGCATTCGCACTGACCGAGCCGGGCTCCGGCTCCGACGCGGCCTCTCTCAAGACGAGCGCCGCACCCGACGGCGACGAGTATGTGCTAAACGGCACGAAGGTGTTCATCACGCACGGAGGAGTGGCCGACATATACCTCGTGATGGCCCGGACAAACGCTGAAAAGGGCGCGCGCGGCATCAGCTCATTCATAGTCGAGGACGGCACGCCCGGTTTTTCCTTCGGCAAGCTCGAAAAAAAGATGGGCCTGCGCTCATCGCCCACGCGCGAGATCATCTTCGAGGACTGCCGCATCCCCAAACAAAACCTTGTCGGCAACGAGGGCGACGGATTCAAGATAGCGATGATCGCGCTCGATTCCGGCCGCATAACGATCGGCGCGTCCGCCGTCGGCGTGGCACAGGCGGCGCTTGACGAATCGGTCAAATACGCCGGACAGCGCGAACAGTTCGGAAAGCCGATCGCAGCGTTTCAGGGGATACAATTCATGCTGGCCGACATGGCGACGTCTATCCGCGCGGCGCGCAACCTCGTGCGCGAGGCGGCCCACCTCAAGGACGCCGGAAAGCCGTTCTCTCATGTCGCCGCGATGGCCAAGCTCTTCGCGACCGACACCGCGATGAAGGTGACGACGGACGCCGTCCAGATATTCGGCGGCTATGGCTATATGCAGGACTACCCGGTCGAGCGCCTGATGCGGGCGGCCAAGGTCACCCAGATCGTCGAGGGCACCAACCAGATTCAGCGCATGGTCATCGCGCGCCATCTGCTGAAGTAGTGGGGGAGAGGCGGATTAATGGAAAGCTTGATCCGGCAGGCGGCCGAGAAGATAGCCGCGGCGGAGAAGGTGGTCGCGCTGACCGGCGCGGGAATCTCGGTCGATAGCGGGATACCGGATTTTCGGAGCGCCGACGGCATATGGAGCAAGTACGACCCGATGGAGTTCGGCACGATCGACGCTTTCCTGTCCAACCCCGTCAAAATCTGGAAGATGCTGCGCGAGCTCAGCGATATCGTCGGCGACGCAAAGCCCAATCCCGGTCACCAGGGGCTTGCCGATCTCGAATCATTCGGCAGGTTGAGCAGCATCATCACGCAGAACGTGGACGGCCTGCACCAGGAGGCGGGTAATTCGACCGTCATCGAGTTCCACGGCAACGGCCGCAGGCTCGTGTGTCTGACGTGCAAGAGGACGTATGACCGCGACGAGATAGCGCTGGACTCGTTCCCGCCAATGTGCGCGTGCCTGAACATTCTCAAGCCGGACGTCGTATTTTTCGGCGAGATGATTCCGATGCGCGCCCTGCTCCATGCGCAGGCCGAGGCCGAGGGGTGCGACGTCATGCTCGTGGTCGGCACGTCGGCGCAGGTCATCCCCGCGGCCGATTTGCCGCACGTCGCCAAGGCGCGCGGAGCGACTGTCATCGAGGTGAATCCCGAGCCGACGCCTTTGACTACACTCGTAGCCGACATCTCGATCCACGAGAGCGCCACCACCTTGATGCCGGCGCTCGCGCTGGCGGTCAAAGAGTTGATCTGATAAGGTTGTTTCCACACCCCGTTCAGGGATCGAAATATCCACCCAACAAATGGAGGATGGAATGGACACGATAGAAGCGATCAAGACCAGGCGCAGCATCAGACAGTACAAGGACACACCAGTTACCGACGAGCAGCTCAACACCGTTCTGGAGGCCGTCCAATGGGCTCCGTCATGGGCGAATACGCAATGCTGGGAAATCGTCGTCGTGAAGGACGCGGCCGTCAAGGAGAAGCTCGCCGAGACACTCTCGCCGGGGAACCCCTCGACCGACGCCGTCAAGAACGCGCCGATCGTCATCGTCGCCTGCGCGACTACGGGGAAGTCCGGATTCTATAAAGACCACGCGATAACCAGCAAGGGCGACTGGCTCATGTACGATGTCGGGCTCGCGGTGCAGAACCTGTGCCTGGCGGCCCATGCCGCCGGTCTCGGCACGGTTCAGATAGGCGCTTTCAACATCGAGGACGCGGAAAAGGTTCTTGGCGTGCCTGAGGGCGTGACCGTCGTGGCGATGACTCCGCTCGGGGTTCCCGCCGCCGACAGCCGCGCGCCGAAAAGAAGAGCGATCGAGGAATTCGTTCATAACGATACATATTGATGATCCTTTCATGATTGACGAGCGGAAAGCGACAGCGCATGCGGCTATCGATCTATATCGGGGGGTGACTCGTGAAGAAACTGGACCCTGAAAAGACGGCCGCTTTCAGTTTTGACGGCGGCCCCGTCGGATGCCTCCTCACGCACGGCTTCACGGGCTCGCCTTTCGAGATGCGCGAACTCGGCGAATATCTGGCCTCGAAGGGGCTGACGGTCCTGGGCAGACCTTTGCCCGGCCACGGGACGACGCCCTACGACATGCTGAAGACTAACTGGCACGACTGGTACGGCGCGTGCGTCGAGAACCTGGCCGAGCTGAGTTCGAGCTGCGAAAAAGTTTTCCTATGCGGCATGTCGATGGGGGGTACGCTCAGCCTGCACGCCGCCGCGCACTACGCGGACAGGTACAACGTTGCCGGTGTCGCGGCGTATGGGACGCCCGTCTATCTGAAGAATTTCCTGCTGCCGTTTGTGCCCATAGCCAAGAGGCTGATAAAATTCAAGCCGTCGGCCGGCAGCGACATCGCCGATCCCGTCGCATGCGCCGAGCAGCAGAGCTACGACCTCACGCCGCTCGAGTGCGTGTCCTCGCTCATCGAGCTGCTCGATCACGTGAAGAACGATCTGCCGGACGTCTCGGTGCCCGCCTTGCTGATACAGAGCAAAAACGACACCACGGTACATCCGCCGAACGTGCATATGATCAACCGCCTCCTGG
>CBDUSG010000072.1:0-9520 GCA_965369575.1 uncultured bacterium
TTACTTGTTGACGGCCGAGAGTTCGCATGTGCGCTGCTGAACGCTATCGACCATCGAGTTGAACGTCGCGGCCAGGGCTCCCACTTCGTCAGAGCCTGTGACCTCGGCCCTTGCGTCAAGATCGCCCTCGGCCACTTTTTCTGCGGTTCGACTCAGCGCGGCGATGGGCCCGGTCAGTCTTTGGGCTGTCAGAATGGTGAGGCCGATCACCGCCGCAATACCGAGCAGGGCCGTCACGGTGGTGGATATAATATCGCGTCTCAATGGCGCGTAAAGTTCGGCCCTGTCGCGCTTGACGACCATGCCCCATCCGAGCTCGGTACTCACCCGTATGTACCGGTAAGCGGCTATGACCGGCTCGCCGCGGTAGTCGTCGGCCTCGATGATGCCCTCCTCGCCCCTTGCAGCGAGCACGGCGGGCTTCGCTTTAATCTGATATTCCAGCGGTTCGGCTCGCGTTCCGTCGGCCAGAGGATGCTTCAGAGACGTCAGGATCTTCACGTCCTGGTTGATAAGCAGGGCTTCGCCTCTCTCGCCCAACCCCCCGCCCGAGTGCAGCATCGGACGGATGATGTCGTCCGCGCTGATTTCCATGACCAGAACCGCAATCGCCTCGCTTTTCTTGCTGAAGATCGGATGGCTGATGTAGAGAACGGGCACGTTTGCCGGATGAGAGAGTTCGACGTCGCTCAGGTATTGATTTCGTAAACGCAACGTGCCCTGGAAGTAGTCGCGATCGGAGACATCCTCGCCCAGACCTTCACCCTCGGTCGACATGATGACCCTGCCGGTTTCCGAGTCAACAATGTGGATGTGGTTATATATTTCATAGGCGAGCATTATGTTTTTCATGTATTTCGCCAGATTCTTGAAGGCCTCCTCGTTCTGCATTTGCTCCCAGAAAACACTGTTGTTAATCCCTGCGGACATTTCGGCCGCCGATTTTTCGACGGCGGCTCGTAGCTGAGCCGCATTGGATTTCACCAATGCATTGGTAGCGGCCACGTGGGCGTCGTCGCGCCGCTCCTCGAGCCAGCGCATGATCCGTTCCTTTTTCAAGTCGGCGACCAGGCTCAGGCTCTTGAAAGCCTCTTCCCTTTGCTGTCTTATTCTGCCCGAAAAGCGGGTAAAAGGCACGCCCAGGATATATATTGCGCCGATGACGATGATGACGACCGCAAAAAGCAGGCTGAAGGCAGCGATCAGCCTGGCCCTCAGGCTTGCGAACGGCGTTCGGCGTGTCCGGATTTTTTTATTGTCGTCAGTTCTGACCATCGGCCGCGCCCTTATCGGTAATATATTCGAAAGTGTCCAGCTTGTACCGCTCCGGCTGGGAAATAATTGCTTCTACTACTGTGCTGTCGAAACTGGATTGTACCTTGTCCCATGTTGCGTTTTTGGGGATTTTCCCCAGATTCTTGAGGAAGTTGAATTCGCTGAAAATCCGTCCCTCGCGCGTCTGATACTTTTGAGGGACGAAGGGGACAGTGCCGAATCCCAGGATATCGAGCCGGGCCAGTTCCGCCATCTGCTCGACCGATAACCCCATGTCACGCCCGGCCAGGTCGTTGCAGGCCGCGAGATTCCACCGGCCGGCGAGCAGCAGGTTCCGCCTGTCTGCCTTCAACCAGCGGATAGCGCGTGTCTCAGCGGCAATGATCTGCCTCACGGCTTCCGGATGGTCGGCATGGAAATCCGCGAGAAAATATAAGAATCCCGAAATGAGGCTCTGATGAATTACCACGGCGTCCGGGATATCCATCAGTGTCAGCGTGGGCGTCGGCTCCCACGCGCAAAAGGCGGAGACTCTTCTGCTGCGAAGCGCCTCGGGCATATCGGTCATCTCCATGGGGACGAGGATGACGTCCTTTTCCGTCAACCCCTCGGAAGCGAGGACGTTCAGCAGCGCATAGTGAGCGTTGGAGCCGAGCGCGTATCCGATACGCTTGCGGCGCAGTTCGGGCACCGCCATGTAGTGGTCGGCCATGATCGAGCAAAAACCCTGCTGAATCAGCGCAGGAATAATAATGTCGAACGAGCTGGCCGCTGTGACGGCGGGCATGTCACCGCCGATGCCGCCCTCGAGGTCGCCACGGCGCAGGAAATAGTTTACGTCGTCGCCCTTGAGAAAAGGGTGCAATCGAATCTCGAGGCCGAGTTCCGAAAGCGCGCTGCGAAGAATTTCATCGCGATCCATCGCCTCGGTGATGAGACCCGTCGGCATATATAGCGGTTGGGCGCCGATATCTATGATGCCGGCTTCATGTCCGAAGTCGTATTTGCTGTAAATAGGATGGTCAGCGAGGTCTGCGGGCGGCGACGTCGAGGCGTCCTCATAGTTCCTCGATCGAAACAGCGCGAATAGCGCCACAATCAATGCCGCGGTGAGAAGGATAAGGCGGATAGGTTTTGCGCGTCCGTCTCGATCAGCCATGAGGCCCCTTACCCGACACACCCGGATCTGGAGTTTATTTCGCGCTCTAAGCCTCGCGCATGAAGATACGTCGTTCTAATGTTATACGAAATCGCCGGAATTGGCAAACGGCCCGAAACTTCTCCATCATAACGCAAACATACACGATTTCCGTCGATGGGGCAATCGGGAAATCCCTTATTCTGGTGCTCGAAAACCGTATTTTCCCATGAATTGAGAGCGTAAGGGCCTCGGACACTGCGGCATATAGCTTGCGCCGGCTTCCGCCGTGTGAAATAAGGCGGCCGCTCGCCACCCGGCTCGAATGTTGACTATTGAGCGGGTCAAACTGTAACATTGGCCGAGCGGAAAATCCAACAGGGAGGCATCGAGCATGGACAAAGGACAGGTCAATACTGTAACGGGCCCCGTCGACGGAGGGCGGCTCGGCTTTACATTGGGCCACGAGCACGTGCTGATCGGAGCGGGCGGACTCAAAGAGAATTTCCCATTCATTTTCGATCACGACCGCACGCGCGAGCGCATCGTTAAAGAACTGAAAGAGGCCGGGGCGGGCGGGATCGACACGATAATCGACCTCACGACGGTCGATCTGGGCCGCGACATCGAACTCTTCGAAGACGTCGCACGCGCGAGCGGAATGCAGATAATCGCGACCACCGGGCTCTGGCTGAACATTCCCCTCATATTCCGCGATCGCGATCCTGACTTTTTCGCCGGCATCTATATCCATGAAATCGAGCACGGCATCGCCGGCACCGGGATAAAGCCCGGCGTCATCAAGGCCAGCAGCGACGCGGGCGGCGTGACCCCCGAGGGCGAGGCGGCGCTGCGAGGCGCGGCGCGCGCCTGCAGGGCCACGGGCATTCCCATCAGCACCCATCAGTGGGCGCCCGAGCGCGTCGGCGGCCGTCAGGTCGAGATTCTGAGCGAGGAGGGCGTCGATTTGGGCCGGGTCTGCATCGGCCACAGCGCCGATACGACCGACGTCGAATATCTCACCGGACTGCTGGAAAAGGGCGTTTTCCTCTCTATGGACCGCTACCCCGGCCGCGACGAGCGGCCCGACTGGAAGACACGCAATGCGACCGTGAAGGCGCTTGTCGACCGCGGCTTTGCGGGGCGGATCATGCTCGGGCACGACTATGCTCCCGGTCCGGTCTTCGCGGGAGAGAAGGCCGAAGAAGGCGGTCCCACCACGTATCTTTTCCTGTCGCGAACCGCGATCCCGGCGCTCCGAGAAATGGGCGTGAGCGAGGACGACGTGCGCGCGATGACCGTCGATGCGCCGAGGCGGTTCCTCTCGGGCGGGGACTAGCGGGTGAAATCGTCATGTACTCCCCGCAGGCGGAAAATGGTTCATTTTAGTCAGAATTTGGGGATATTTGCTCTTATTCGGCCTGTCGGGGATTTTCGCCGTTTTTTCCGCTTTTTCCGGTGAATTTGAGGATATCCAGGCCGTTGTTGCGGTCGATGAGGTAGATCAGCCCGCTTTCGTCGACGAAGACGTCGTTGCTCTGGGGAAATTCGAAGCCCGCGACGGGCTCGGGGACATAGTATCCGACCTCTTCGGGCTCATATGGATTCGATATATCGATTATCCTCAGCCCTCCGGAGAACCACGCGGCGTATACCAGGTTGTCCTCGCCGACGAATTCCCGGGGCTGGTGCGCCCCGAAACGCTTGTCCTTTGTGCCGTCGCAACGGCTGTATTTGCCGCCCTCGGGCACCCGAAACGAGGACGCGATGGTCGGGTTCTGCTCGTCCGTGATGTCATAGAGCCACATGGAGGCCGTCGGGTCCTCGCATTCGTCACTGATGTCTTCATCGAATACTACGAGCCATTTGCGCCCCATTATCTCGTGGCCGACGGGCAAGGCCGTGTGCGTGGGAGAGGGCCGGCGATGCTCGACATGCGCGACCGTTTTGGGATTGGCGACGTCCGAAATGTCCACGATGGCGAACCCGCCGAGCCACATGGGAACGTAGAGCCGGTCGCCGAGCCGGTTGGGATGGTGGACGTGGTGGTCGTTCCGGCTCCACGTCGGTTCCTCGCCTCCCGCCACCCACTGTCCCTCGAGCCACCAGCGGCCGGCCTCGGTGGGCTTTTTCGGATCGGACAGGTCGATAATCAACACGATATTTCCTCGATAGCCCTCGAGCGTCGCGCTGACGTAAGCGAGCCTGCGCTCACAATCGAACTCGAATCGGTGTACTCCTGCGGGCGCGTTCGCGATGCTGATTCCGCCCGCCGGGACCATGGCGATTTCCTTCGGCTCGGCGGGATTCGAGACGTCCGTGATCGCGAGCCCCACCTCTGCGCCTTTTCTGAATAATGAATTGAAAATGTAGCCTGGAATCGACTCGGCGTATATCTCGCGGTTGGTTATCATGACGCCGCCGCAAACACGGGCCTTGTGTGAATGCGTGTGAGGTTTTGTCTTGATCCGGGACAGAATCCGTGCGCGCGCGGGATCGGACACATCGACGATGCTCGTCGCATATGGCGGCTCCATATGGCCGATATACGCCACCCCGCCGTGGACGTCCACCATACCGCCTCCCTCGATGTCGAGGTGGCCGACGAGTTCGACGTTCCGGGCCTCAGCCGGTCCGGCGTCCGAGGCGAGGGCCGGGCTGACGCAGGCGGAAAAGCAAAGTATCGAGCAGGCAAATGAAAGCAGGAATTTCTTGTTCTGTATCATAAGAGCGGCGCCTCCTCATCCGAGCGCAAAGAGACTGGCGGCTAGAGACTGGCGTAAAAAGACTATCGGAACGCATTATGGCATATTTTCCGTCTGAGTTCGTCGAATGTCCGTGAATTTGGGCGGAATCGGTAGGAATTTCGGATAGATTTCGGACACGGTCGCGGGCTCCTACTCCATCCCGTAATGCTCTTGCCAGTATTCGTATTCGTAGGGCCAGTCGTCCTTGCGGAATGTGACGAGCATCTGCATTCGGTGTTTGAATTCGGCCTGCGCCTCTTCGATTTCGGGAAATGACGTTTTGTTTTCGCAGGATTCGACCAGCTTGCGGCCCAGCGCCCTCGCCTCATCCTTCAGGTCGTCGGGAAATTCGCCGGCCTGCAGCCCGCCCATCGCCGCGTACACGGAGCCGACGGGCGTGATGCCGGTCGAGACCATGAACCGGCCCATGTACTCGGTTATGGGCGCGTCGTCTCCTCCGCCCGAGGTGACGACGGACGCGCCATATTTCCCCCGGAACGACATGCAGTGGACCACGCCGCAGCAGCGATCGATAAACGCCTTGAGCTGGGCGGTGACGTGAGAGATGTAGTTCGGACACGCGAGCACGACGGCGTCCGCCTCGCATATCTTCGCCTTGATCGCCTCGAACTCGTCTTTCTGAGGGCAAGTTCCCTTGATGTGGCAGACGTCGCAAGCCTTGCATGGGCCCACCGTGCCGCCCGGCAGCACGAGCGTCTCAACCTCGGCGCCGGCCGAGCGCGCACCCTCCGTCACGTGCTCGAGCAGCCCGGCCGTGTTCCCCCTGAGCCCGTGCGGGCTGGCCAGCAGGCTGACTATTTTCATGGCTGTTTATCCTTTCAGAACGGAATTTCCCGGATGAACTCGCGCCCGCGACCACCGTGCGCTTATTCGATGACCCTATCATGTTCTCGGACATTCCACAAGCTCTTTTCCGGCTCGGCAAGGGGAATTTTGCCTGTCGCCGGACAAGAACCGCGCCCGGAACGGCCTCTCTTTCTCAGACGATTTCAGAACTTTCTGCTACTCGAGGGCAGGCTAAATTACCGAGAGATTTTCCCCAGAATCGGACCGAGTTATTCCTGCACGAGAGCATGGAAGGCCCATATGGCTGACGAAAAGCTGAGAATAGCGCATTTTATGCAATCTTAGAAGTCAAGAATTGAAAACGGAAACTTCACCCCTTCAGAAAGGGGGAAAGTGAAGAATCTTGGCGAAAGGAGCACTTTTCGGGGCTTCAGAATGGTGCAGGTTAGGACAAAAGGCCTCTTGCCAAGATTTTCGGAGAAACCTTGCGAAGACTCTCCAACCTCTTGAGCCAATTTCACCATAATAAGAAGCTACGGCTATCCCCGACCCTCCTGAGCTATAGTTTCCAAGGAACTACTTTTCTCGGCGGACATTTTCTTCCCTCAGAAACCGTCCGCTTGCTGAATCGTAGTATCTTATCGAGATTACCACTCTGGGCAGTCGCTCATGATAGACCTCGACGGTAAAGTCTTTATGGTGCTCGGAAGTCCCGTGCACCAGCCATGCTCCCGGCGGGACTCTCCATGCGAGTTCTGAGCAAGGGCCGGGAGGCGGCCGTTGTCCCGGCGGCAAGTCGGGGTACCAAATTCTGCATTCGCCGGGTGGAGGCAAGTGCCCGGGCGGAATGGCGAGTGATTCATAATACTCACCTACTGGTTCTCCGTGGGATGTCGTACCTGCAACACTAACTGATGCGCAACCGTAGCTTGAGAAGAGCAATCCAATAACTGCTATCGGCATGAAAAATTTCATTGGCTGGTCCTTTCCTGTTTGACTAACACGCATAGTGGCTGCCGTTGCGGTGATAGCTCACTCCGCGAGTATGTATTTCTGATTATATATCACGGACTCCATGCTGTCCAATACTTGCATGATCAGGAAGGGGATGAATCTATTATAGTCGGTAATCCTGGAAAACATACGGCAGTAAGTGTGTCTTAACACTGTTTGCTTCGGAAACGGCATTTAAAAGAATATCGGGTAAAGTCTTGGCTAGTGCAAATCACTGTTGTCGGAGTTGTTTTCTGAAAATCTTTCTTTGTTGATCGGATTCGAGTTGATAGGTCTTCTCTATGTCACTGATGTTTTCTCCGCGCCCATGGATGCCAAACTTTGTGAAAGCTACGAACAGGGAATGCTTGCCAATGGTTATCAGATCTCTTTCGCGGAGAACCCTTCTGTCAACGCGTTTTTGATTCACAAATGTTCCATTGGTGCTTTCTAGATCTTCAATTATGTAGTTATTCTTTTCCCTTATTATCCGGGCGTGCTTGCCGGAGACTGCTATGTTGTCAATCTGCAACTCGTTGTCGCCGTTTCTTCCGATGGTGATTTCTTGATGATCGGTTTCAAGCTCTCTTATTACGGAGCCGTTGAACTTCACGATCAATCTGATCATTATCTTCCTCTCCATATTTGAGTCCAAAACCGGTCAGACGGCCGATGGCTTTTCGAGAGTTCGGAGAACCTCGGCGCATGCTCTCATACTGGTTGGTCGTGCGTCCGGTTCCTTGGCCAGCATCTGCGTAACAAGACGGTCGAACGTCTCTGGTATTTGCCCGTTGAACCGCGAAGGAGGCGGAGGGTCCTTCATGAGTTTTTGAGCGATGACTGTTTCCAGGTCGCCTTCGAACGGGAACCTGTTCGTCATCACTTTGAACAGCGTCACACCCAGCGCATAAATGTCCGCGCGTGTATCCAATGGCTTCCCCTGGGCCTGTTCCGGGCTCATATAGGCGGGAGAACCGAGTATTGCGCCCTCTTGGGTACGGAGACTCGACTGGACCAGCTTTGCCAGGCCAAAGTCCGTAATCTTGGGAGTTCCACCGCATGTCATGAGTATGTTCGCGGGCTTGAAATCGCGATGTATTACACCATGCTCATGTGCGTAGTCGAGCGCTTCCGCCATTTGAATGCCTAACCGGATCGCCTCTTCCGCCTGCAGAGCGCCCAACCGTCCGAGCATTTCCTGCAGTTCTTCGCCATCCACGTATTCCATAGCTATCCAACATTGTTCGCGGGTCTGAATGAAATCATAAACCTGCACTATGTTTGGATGATTCAGTCGTGCCAGCGCCCTTGCTTCTTGTTGAAAACGCGCGACCAGACGCTCTTCATGGCTCAAGTATGTCGGAAGCTGTTTGAGGGCTATCGTGCGGTCGAGGACGGAATCATGGGCGAGAAACACGATACCCATGGCGCCGCGGCCCAATTCTTTTTTTATATCATATCGTCCGTCAATTCCGCCATGCTGAGCGACATAATCCGATGCATGGGTTGGTTCCATAGCTTCGAGATTGATGGTCTGGGCGGTCCCTTTCGGCGCGGGTGATTCTGTCTTTGAAACCCGATTGGCGGTGGTTCTCTCGGATGCCCGCTTCTCGGCTGCCCAGAATTTGTCTCGTAATGAGGACTCATGCTCCGAATCGATCGCCAGAGAAAGAGCCGAGGCATAGAGCAACTTGCTGGCCGACGGCTCCGATTCCGCGAGTGTGTCGGCCTCGCTCTCGCGTTTGCGTGCAATCTCGCTCGCCCCCTTGGCAGTCTCCGGAAGGTGCAACAGGAGGAGAAACAGCACAATCCCGCTAGAGCTTGCCCACAGAACAGTTCGCGCCAGCTTTTTTTGGTCTTCCAGACGAGGATCGGGACGAAAGTCTTTCTTCAGGCCGAACATTGTCTTTACGGTGATGGGGTGGTATCGTTTCTCCAATCGGGCATCAACAGCAGACAGGACGACAGTCCACATCGCCACCGCCAGAGCGACCATGACGATCTGAGCCAGGTGAGCGCTCACCAGCCATTTGCGGAGGACGACGGGTTTTCTGGCAACCTTTGGCAAAAGCCGGATGGCAATAAATGTTCTCTCGCACAGAGCACGGATGATCAATCCCGTCTTTTCAACAATCAGGAACGGATATCCTTTGAAATCAATCGCGTGCATCACTCACCGCCTTAATGTAACAACGCTTTGCCAATTCTGCCTGCTCGGGCAGGTGACACAATCCTCCCCTTCTGTGTGGGAGAGAGTAGGTGCAAGTTTTATTCCAATGAAACGCGTGCGGTGTGGATGCACCGAAATACGCCCCCGGCTGTGATAAGCGGGCATTTTCCCATACATCTGGGGGAAAATGGATGACACAATTTCCCCCCATCGCTGACAAAAATGTACTTGATGTCGGTGGTGACAGAGAAGCAAATCAGGGAAATGGTATACGCCTTGAGCGGTTTTCTTTGCTTCAGGATTTCCGCCCGCCTGCCGAAGCATAAATCATCTGCCGTCACATTTCCAATAGCTTCGTCTCAGCACTCGGCATTTTTATTATGCCAAGGA
>CBDUSG010000073.1:0-9478 GCA_965369575.1 uncultured bacterium
TCGGCGTTATTGCTGCTTTTCAGTCCGGCATGGTTGAGCGTCGTTGTTCTGCCGATCGGCCTCGGGATCGGCTGGTTTGTGGGAAGGATTGCAGCGAAAAGGGAGTCCGATTAACTGAGCCGCCACTTTCGCCATGCTGCCGTCTGCATAGGGGAGATTGCAGCCGAATGGGTAAATAATTCCCTTTCTTAACCAGCGATTTTTTCGCCGACGCGCGAGATACCGAAGCCGCCTGAACCCGCGTTGGCCCGAATCATCTCGAAATTTCTGCTCTGCGGCCTTGGCAGACAGAGCCCGGCACGCGAGCGGCTCAATTCTTGCACTCATTCTTGCATTTTTCCGGAAACGAATGTTATGGATCGCGGCATATTTTGACTTTTTCCCATTTTTTGGGTATAATTTGTGCAAGATGTGGGAATCTGGGACATAACAGCCCTATATCTTGTGGTATAATGCTTGCTGGAGCGCAAGACGGATGGCAAAATTCTCAGCAAATCCTCTGAATTGGTTCCGGAAAAAAAGTCGCGCGCAGGCTTCTCCGTCCAATTCGCCTTCTACGATCAAGCCCCCCGCCAAGCCGAGAAAAAGCGGGGACATCTTCATGCATCTGATTAACATCCAGAAGAGCCTGAAGTCAATTGAGCTCGCAATGCGCCAACGGATGGACTTTACGTGGCTCGTCCAGGAGGCCACGGGGCAGATATCGCTCCTCAAGCTCGAGGCCGAGACGATGCGCGAGGAGGAATGGGCGGCGGTCGCGTGCCAGGTCGAGGAATACTTCGAGACCGTATCGGAGGGAAGGCTGGATCTCGACGAGGAAGGCCTCGCCGTAATCCTGGATTTCGTTAATCTATATAAACGAGCCCTCGGCGACACGGTCTCCGACGCAAACACGGTGAGCCGGGAACAGATGGAAAAATGGACTTCGCGCTATCAAGCGTTGATGGCCCGCATGCGGCCGAGCTATGAGGAAACCTCCGGTTCGAAGCCCGAACAGCCGGATGAGCCCGCGAGCGCGATCGAAGATAAACTCGCCGAGCCCGCCCTGGCCGATATCGAAATGGCCGAGCCCGCCGGCGGTGAGGAATCGCCGCAAGAATCGCTGCAAGAATCGCTGGACGATTTCGCCGAGGCCGCGCCGCAATACACGGAACGGGCCGAGGCCGTCGATGCCTTCGAGAGCCCGCCGGAATTTGCCGATGCGTCCCTTGAACCGGACGCCGATATCGAGGCGGAAATGGAATCTGTCGATTCGATGGAAGAGCCCGAGTCGCCTCCCGCCGAAGATGAGATTCCGCTCTACGATCCGGCCGAGCAAATGCAGGTGCGCGATGTCGTCATCTCAGACGCCGAGATCAAGACCGCGCGCGAATACATGGAATTGGGCAAGAGCAGGCCGGCGATCAAGGAATCGGAAAAGCAAAGCGAGCCCTTCGAGACCGGGTCGATCCTGCAGGACCGGAATGAATCGGTGTTCGCCCGCAGGCGCGAGACCGCGGACAAATCACCCGTCGAGCTTCAGGAAGTCGAACGCCTGAAGGCCAAGCTCGCCGAGTTGCACGAAAAGCAGGAGATGCTCTCGACGAAAATGTCCAGCATACTGGGCGACTACAAAAAGGCCGTCGAGCGCGAGACCGTCGGACGGGAGACGAGGTCGGTCGAGGATCTCGACATGGAAGACTTGGAAGATATCATCTTCATAGGCCGCGAGAAGGGATAACCCGGCGCGGTCGCGGAATGTGCCCATGAATGAAAACGGCGCCGAAATGTCCAAGAAGATCATAACGATCGCCGGCTGCAAAGGCGGTGTCGGCAAAAGTGTCTTCGCCTGCGCGCTCGCGCTCGAGATGGGCAGCCTCGGAAAAGACGTGATCCTCGTCGACGCCGATCTCGGCGGACCCAACATGCACACCTATCTGGGGATACAGTCGCCCGAATTTGTGCTGGGCGATTTCCTCTCGCGCCGCATCAAAAGTCTCGAGAACATAATCCTCGAAACCAAGTTCAGGGGCGTCCGCTTCGTCAGCAGCGCCGGCAACGTCCCCAGCCAGGCAAACCCCCGGTTCGCGCAAAAGATGAAGATCATAAGCAGCGTGCGCTCGCTCGAAGCCGATTACATTGTGGTAGACATCGGGGCCGGCAGCTCGAACGACGTGATGGACTTTTTCTCGATTATCGACGACGGGATACTGGTGACGATTCCCGAGCCAACCTCGATCGTCAACAGCTACGGTTTCGTCAAAAATGTGTTGTACCGCCGGTTTTCGATGGCTTTCCGGCAGTATTCGCTGGTTATGGAGCTGCTCAAGCGAGGCATGAACCCCGATGGCGAGCAGGGCATCTCCGGCATAAAGGAGCTGCTGGACAGGCTCGCGAACGTGAATCCGGAATGCTGGTTCAAGGCAAAATCCATCATCGCCGACTTCAGACCCGGCATCGTGATAAATATGGCGGCCTCCAGGAGCGACGCCAGGCTAGGCATGAAACTCAAGGCCATTATTAAGAAATACCTGTCCGTCGAGGCCTCTTACCTGGGAGAGGTCGAGGAGGACCCGGTAATACGGACATCGGCGAAAAGGATGGTGCCATTCTCGACGATTGCGCCCGAGTGCAGCGCCGCGAAATCCGTCAGGAGAATCGTTAAGCTGCTGCTCGAACCCGTTCCCGATTCGCCCGAATCCCACGCCGCCGACGTCAACGCGCGCCTCGTCCGTGAGGGCGCATAGGCCGAACGCTCAAACCGCTTGCGTGTTCACCGCTGTCAGGTACTTTTCAAGCACTGGCGACATCACCATTCAACGCATTTCGACGAGAGATCGTGCTTTTGGCGCCGCGCCCTGCATAGCCTGCTTCCGGCGGGTCAGCCGGTGTGCGGATGAACGTCGCGGAGGGAAAGCTGAATGGAGGTCTCGCCGCGGAAGGTGTTGAACTGTGGAGTATAGAGGATATCGATTGCGTCCGAGCCCCCGACCAGACTCTCGTGCTCGGCCATTTTGAATCCGATTACGGGCAGCCTCCTGCGCCCCTGTTTCACGGCGAACTTCAAGTGATTTTCGCCGACGATTCTTGTGGCGCCGGCGACGGTGACCCCGAACGATGCGAATGTCGGCAGCGGGTTGGCGTTGCCGTGGGGCGCCAGCTTCGCAAGCTGCTCGAGCAGATCCCAATCGATATCTTTGAGCTGCACCTCGGCGTCGGCCTTGATCAACGGCTGCAGATCGTCCTCCCCGATTTCGGCCCTGCAGACGAGACCGAGTGCCTTTCGGCAATCGTCGAATTTCGACGGTTCTATCGTGAGGCCCGCGGCATATTTGTGCCCGCCGAAGGTGACCAGATACTCCTGGCATTTCCTCAGGGCCTCGTAGATGTGGAACCCTTGAATGCTCCTGGCGGAACCTTTCCCCACCTGCTCGCCCATGGCGACGAGGACCACGGGACGATGGTATTTTTCGACCAGCTTCGAGGCGACGATGCCTGTAACCCCCGGGTGCCAGCGCTCGTCGGAAAGCATTATGCAAAAATCGCGTTGAGGATCGAATCCCTCCTCGATGCGGGCCGTGGCCTGTTCCAGTATCTCTTTCTCGATGGCCTGGCGGCTCCGGTTCTCATCATCGAGTCTTCGCGCCAGCCTGCGCGCCAGTGGCTGAGAGGTGGTCAAAAGCAACTGCACGCCGAGTTTCCCGACGCCCAGCCTGCCGGCCGCGTTGAGCCTGGGCGCAAGTTGGAACGCGATGCTCCCGGAGTTGATCGGGCGTTCCTCGAGGCCCGATACCTTGATGAGCTCGGACAGGCCCGGCGGCGGGTTGTCGGTCTCATTCATCATCTTCAGTCCGCAGCTCGCCAGGATGCGATTCTCATCGACCAACGGCACAATGTCGGCGACCGTGCCCAGCGCCGCAAAGTCCAGGTTTTCCGGCAGCCTCCCCAGCAAGGCGGTGGCAAGCTTGAACGCAACGCCTACTCCGGACAGGTCGCGAAATGGATAAGTCGTGTCGCTCCGCTTCGGATTGATCACGGCGTGCGCCGCCGGCAGCTCGCCTTCGGGCTCATGATGGTCGCACACGATCACATCCATGCCCAGGCTCGATCCGAGGAGAACCTCCTCATGACAGGAGATGCCGTTGTCGACGGTTATGATCAGCTTTATGCCTTCCGCGCTCGCCCTCGAAACCTGTTCCTTGCTCAGCCCATAGCCCTCGACGAGCCGGTTGGGTATGTAATAATAGACAGGACAGCCGAGCGCATCGAGCTCGCGCACCAGAAGTGCAGTGGCCGACATGCCGTCGACGTCGTAGTCGCCGAATATGAGCACTTTTTCGCGGCGCTTGACGGCCTCATTGAGCCTCTCGGCAGCGGCATCCATGCCTTTCATAAGAAAGGGGTCGCGCAAACCGGCCACTGTAGGATTGCAGAAGGCGAGGGCCTGTTCCGGGTCCTCCATCCCACGATTGAGCAGCGTCTGCCCGACGATGGGCGAGCAGTCGAGCGCGCGCGCGATCGCATCGGCGCGCTCGGGATCGGATTCACAGACTAACCATCTCTTCAACGCTTCGATTTTCCTTTTATGCGTAAAACTGCTCGTGGGCCCGGTTGCGAGTCCCGGGTTTTTATCTGCGGGACTCTGAGACCGACATTATACGGTTGACACGACACTAGGTCTCCATCTCCATACACACTTTTTTTACGGCGTCGACCTGCCTGCGAGGGGTGGAAGCGCCGGAGGATATTCCGACACGCTTTTTCCCCCGAAGCATTTCGGGGGTAATCTCGTCCGGAGACTCTATGTGGTAGCTCGTACATCCTGAAAACTCGGAGAGCTCGGCAAGCCGCCTTGTGTTCGCACTGTTTTTTCCGCCGACGACAAACATCACGTCAACCGTTCCGGCAAGCTCTACGGCCGCACTCTGGCGCGCAAGAGTGGCATTGCAGATCGTGTTATAGGCGCGACACTCGTGGGCAGAATCCAGGACGGCACTCACAACTTTTACAAAGTCTTCCTTGCGTTTCGTCGTCTGGGCAAGGACGCCAACTTTCGTGCCGATGGTTTTACCCTCGAGCTCGGCGGCATCTTTGACTACCAGCGGATTCTTTCCGCAACGGCTCACAATGCCCCTCACCTCCGGATGCGACCGCTCGCCCACTACCACGAGATGATAATCCTGCTTCGCCAATTTTTCGGCAAGAAGCTGCGCGTTCTTCACAAACGGGCAGGTCGCATCGATGACCTTGAGCCCCTTGTCGACGGCCTGCTGGAGCAGCTCTTTTTCCACACCGTGCGAGCGTATCACGAGGATACCTTCGTCGATTTCATCGATGGAATCGATCGGGACGAGCCCCCGCCTGCGGAAATCTTCCACTACCTGCGGATTATGTATGATCGGCCCGAGCGAATACACTTTCTTTTCGCCCTTTGAAATGTATTCATTGGCCATGTCGAGGGCTCGCCGAACTCCGAAACAGTAACCCGCCCGCTCCGCCACCTGAACCGTCCTGTTCATCGCCCTACGCCCTTTCTCCGGACAGCCCGGCAATAATCTCTTGGACACGGCCGGCGACGGCATCAACGACCTCATCGACACTCAGCCCGGTAGTGTCGACCAGCGCAGCGTCCTCGACCCTCCTCAGCGGGGCGACAGACCTCGTCGAGTCTCTCATGTCGCGGTCGCCGACCTCGCGCTCGAGCCGGTGCAGGTTCACCTCGTAACCCGCCGCCTCGAGGTCTTTTTTTCGCCGCATCGCGCGCTCGCGAACCGAGGCGTCGAGGTAGAATTTAAACGGCGTCTCGGGAAAGACGACCGTGCCGATGTCGCGGCCTTCCATGACTACGCCCGATTTTCGGCCCATCGCCTGCTGTAGGCTGACCAGGATCTTTCGGACTTCCGCTATCGTGGCCAGTTTCGAGCTGGCGTCGGTGACCTCGGGCGTGCGAATGGCTCCGGTTACCTCTTTGCCATCTACAAAGACGCGTGTTCCGCCATCTGCAGGCTCGAGCTCGATTTTCATGGCCGCGGCCATTTCCGCGATCGCTTTCTCATCCGAGACATCTATACCATCGGCGAGCGCCTTCCACGCGACGGCCCTGTACATGGCGCCCGAATCGATGTATAGCAGCGAGAACCGATGCGCCACCTTTTTTGCGACGGTGCTTTTGCCGGCGCCTGCGGGACCGTCGATGGCGATAACTATGTGATCGCCCCTGCTCATACGACCGCCCCCAGAAAGTCGCTCCCGACACCGAGAGGAGGCAGACCCAGAAACCGCGCGATTGTCTCGCCGACGTCGGCAAATGTCTCGCGCACGCCGAGGTCGGTTCCCGCTTTGTGTCCCCTGGCGAGCAGAGGAACATATTCGCGTGCGTGGTCGGTGCCGGGTGTGGTGGGGTCGTTGCCGTGGTCGCCGGTGATAAAAAGCAACTCGTCGTCGCGAAGAAGCTTCAGATACATCGGTATCGCCTCATCAAATTCCATAAGCGCGCGGGCGTAGCCTCCCACGTCATTTCTATGTCCATATTTCATGTCGAAATCCACCAGATTCGCGAACAGCAGTCCGTCGAACTTGCTTTCCATCTTTTCGGCGATGGCCCGGATCGCTTCGGTGTTCGAGGCGACATGCCGGCATTCTGTGAATCCCCGTCCCCCGAAGAGATCGTCGATCTTGCCCACTCCCCGAACCGCCATGCCGGACTCGAGAATCTTATCCAGCAGGGTCGGGCCGGGCGGCTCGACAGCGTAATCCTTCCTTTCCGGAGTGCGAGCGAATGTGCCCGGTTCTCCCTCGTAGGGCCTTGCGATGACGCGATTGACCTCGTTAGCGCCGTTAAGCATCGCACGCGCTGTCTCGCAGACGCGGTACAACTCCTCGAGCGGAATGACGCCTTTGTGCGCGGCCACCTGGAAGACGCTGTCGGCCGAAGTATAGACGATAAGCTCTCCCGTCTCGATCTGGCGCGGGCCGAGTTCCTCTATTATCTCCGTGCCGGAGGCGGCTTTGTTGCCTATCACCTTTCGGCCCACGGCCTCTTCGAACCGCCCGATGAGCCGCTCGTCGAACCCCTCGGGAAAAAGGGGGAACGGATGTGTCAGTACAACCCCCATCATCTCCCAATGGCCGGCGGCGCTGTCCTTGCCGGGAGACCGCTCGGCCATCTTTCCGTAGCATGCGCTCGCAGGCCTGACCGGAGCCACATTTTCGATGGGAATGATATTGCCGAGGCCCATCCGCCCCATATTGGGAAGCCTGAGTCCCTTGAAAGAGGCCGCCGTATTGGCAAGCGAATTCGAACCCTCATCGCCGTACAGGTCGGCGTCGGGAAGCGCGCCGCAGCCGACTCCATCGAGCACTATCAGTATCGCCCTGGACATGCCGTCAGGCCTTTCCGCGAGCCTTTTTCCCTCATCCGGACGCCTTCTTACGGCTCTTTCCCCCGCCGAGAACGGCGGCGATGTTGCGCCTGTACGGCGGGCGTATCAATCCTTTTTCCGTTATCAGCGCCGCAATCAGCCGCGCAGGTGTCACGTCGAAGGCGGGGCTGTACACTTTTACTTTCTTGGGCGCGGTGCGCTTGCCGAAGCCGTTGGTCACTTCCTCGGGATCTCTTTGCTCGATCGGGATTTCCGCGCCGGTGCGCAGGCTTAGGTCGAAAGTCGAGCTTGGGGCGGCGATATAAAACGGTATGCCGTGTGCCTTGGCGAGCAGGGCCAGGCCGTATGTGCCGATTTTGTTCGCCGCATCTCCGTGGGAGGCTATCCGGTCGGCGCCGGTGATCACGAGGTCGACCTTGCCTTCCCTCATCACTTGCGCGGCCATGCTATCGCATATCAGGGTCACATCTATGCCCGCCTGAAGCATTTCCCACGTGGTCAGTCTGGCGCCCTGCAGCAGCGGCCGCGTCTCATCGGCGATGACCTTGACTTTCTTTCCGCGCTCGTGAGCGACGAAGACGCCGGCCAGGGCCGTGCCCATGCCGCCTGTTGCGAGCGCGCCGGCGTTGCAATGAGTGAGCACCGTCGAGCCGGATTTTATCAGCTTTGCGCCATGTTTGCCCAGTTTCTCGCAGAGTACCCTGTCTTCGTCGTGGATCCCGATGGCCTCATCCCTGAGCGCGGACAATATCTCCTTCGGAGGACGACTTTTCATGCCGTGTGCGACGGCCCGCATCCGCTCGAGCGCCCATGTGAGATTTACCGCCGTCGGCCTCGACGACGCCAGATATGCGGCGGCCTCGTCTACTTTCTTTATGAGATCCTCGGAGCTTTTCGGCCTGTATTTCCGCAGCGCAACAACGACGCCGTACCCGGCCGCGACACCGATGGCGGGTGCGCCGCGTACCTTGAGCTGTTTTATCGCATGCCAGACGTCCTCTACGGTGTCGCAGTACTCGTAGGTCAATTTATTGGGCAGCTGTGTCTGGTCGATCAGCCTTAAACGACCGTTTTTCCACGCCAGTGTCTCGGGGATCGAAATCGACATATAGCGGGTCTCCTTCTCCCTCTATTCACTCAACATGCGAGTTCGCGTGTCCGTGCGAAACCCGCTACTTTTTCACCAGAACCGCCCGGCAAGGGGCTCCGTCGCAACCCTTTATGAGCAACGGAAGACAGATCAGCTCGTAGTCGCCCTGCCCAACGCCGGACAGGTCTAATCCTTCGAGAATCACAATGCCGGCGGCAAGCAGAGTTTTGTGAGCGACCGGTGTCGGCGCGTCGAATTTCTCGACCGAAAGATAATCTATCCCCGCGAGCCTGACTCCGATCTCGGCGAGATACCCGGCGGCGCTTTCCGTAATGTATACGAAATCTCTTCTGAATCCGCCGCCTTCGCGCCAGAGAAGCGAGTTCGCGGTCTTGAACAAAATCCTCTCGTGCCCCTCCACGCCCGCCGAGGAAAGGGCGTCGCGTGTTATCTCGCTGACTCCGGTGAGGTCTACGACCCTTGCGGGACCGATGAGAGCATCGAGAGGGATTTCGTCGACCGCCGCGGCGCCGTCGATAAAATGGCGCGGAGCGTCCACGTGCGTGCCGGTGTGCGCGCCCATGTGGAGGCGCGAGACATTGGCCTGGTCTCCCCTTTCGATGGAAAGTGACAGCGCGATCTCGACCGGTGGATCGCCTTCATACACATGCATTCCGCCGTGAATCGGCGTCGATATGTCAAAAAATCTCATCGCCTATTCGGATATTGATCCAGGACACGCTCTTCGCCGCCGCGGAGAAATAACTTCGCCCGCCCTACTGCCGGCGTCGACGGCCAAGGACGCGTTTGTGCCTGAGATTATTCGGAGGAGAATCGGGGGAGTGGGACCGGCTCCATCGCTCAAGCGCTCTTACCTCATCGACAAACTTGCGGATATCCTTTTCCAGCCCCTCGACCATGTCGTCCAACAGGCTGGTGCCGGGGGTCCTGACAAAGCTGCCCTCCAGCAGTCTTTCGACGTCTTTCACCATTCGGTTAAGAGAGGGGCGAATACTTTTCGTGGTGT
>CBDUSG010000074.1:0-9475 GCA_965369575.1 uncultured bacterium
GGCCGTCGCGGCCGCTGCGCATCATCCTTCACGTGCGGTCGAGTTTCTCATGATTGGCGTGTCCGTGTTGTTTGCGCTCGCCGGAATCGGCCTCGGTTATTTCTTCTATATTAAGAACACGAACATGCCTCTGTTCGTTCAATTCAAGATGCCGAAGCTCCACAAGACGCTTTTGAACAAGTGGTACATCGACGAGATATACAACTTCGCGATAGTGGACGGCACGAAGCGGTTTGCGAACCTGCTGTGCTGGCTGGACGAGCACATCATCGACGGCATCGTCAACGGCGCCGCGACCGTCACACGGGCCTTCAGCAGAGTCAGCATTTCATTCGACGGCACGGTCGTGGACGGTCTGGTGAATCTGATCGGCGCGTTTGTGGAGACGGCCGCCCGGATGCTGAGGCGGATCCAGACCGGACAAGTGCAGAATTACGCCTTGGCCATGGCGATCGGCCTGTCCGTACCTCTCGGAATATATTTTCTTTTTAAATACAGCAACGTGTTTTTGGCGTTTCTGGAATAAAGGAGCAAAGGGCGACCATGCTTTTTCTGAGATCTTCACGAGAAGGGAGAGGTGAGACTTGGATCCGGAGATAAAGAGTTACATTGATATGGGCCTCAACTGGCCCATCCTTTCGGTAATCACATACATACCGGTTCTCGGAGCGATCGCGATAATGCTCTTTCTCCGCCGCGACAACACGATCCGGTGGTTCGCCAACATCGTGGTTGTCGTCGATTTCCTCGTTTCACTCCGATTGATCCCCGGTTTCATCAAGGACAGATACGTCATCCAGTTTGTCGAGAAGGTGCCGTGGATAGACGCTCTCGGCGCTCAGTATTACTTCGGCGTCGACGGCATCAGCATCCTGCTGGTGCTTCTGACGACGTTTCTCGGCGTCTTGGCAATCCTCTCATCGTGGACGGCGATACAAGAGCGCGTTAAGGAATACTATGTTTTCATGCTCCTGTTGCAGACGGGCATGCTGGGCGTGTTTTTCTCTCTCGACTTCTTCCTTTTCTACGTGTTCTGGGAAGTAATGCTCGTGCCGATGTATTTCCTGATAGGAGTGTGGGGAGGCGAGAGGAAACTGTACGCCGCGATCAAGTTCTTCCTCTATACGCTCGCCGGCAGCGTCTTGATGCTGCTGGCGATACTTGCGCTGTACCTGTTCAACTACAAGGTCACGGGCAACCTTACGTTCGAAGTGCCTGAGCTTTACAAGCTCTCTCTCCCGATGCATATGGAGCGCTGGGTGTTCCTGGCCTTCTTCGTCGCGTTCGCGATCAAGGTGCCGATGTTCCCGTTCCACACGTGGCTTCCCGACGCCCACGTCGAGGCCCCGACCGCGGGCAGCGTCATCCTGGCGGGCGTTTTGCTGAAAATGGGCACATACGGCTTCGTACGATTCAGCCTGCCGCTGTTTCCCGAGGCGACCATGTATTTCATGCCTTACTTGATAATGCTGGCGGTCGTCGGCATCGTGTACGGCGCGCTTACGGCCATGATGCAGCCCGACATGAAAAAGCTCGTCGCCTATTCGAGCGTGAGCCACCTGGGCTTCGTCATGCTCGGCGTGTTCGCGCTCAACCAGCAGGGTGTTCAGGGCGGCATACTCCAGATGGTAAACCACGGCCTCAGCACCGGCGGACTGTTCCTTATCGTCGGCCTGATATACGAGCGCAGGCACACGCGCATGATCAAGGATTTCGGCGGCCTGAGCAAGCGGATGCCGGTTTACGCAACGCTGTTCTTGATAATCACGCTGTCATCCATCGGGCTGCCCGGGCTGAACGGATTCATCGGCGAGTTCACGATCCTTATCGGCGCATTCAAGGCGTTGTGGATGAAGGACGTTGTCTTCAACGTTCCTATCTCGACACTGATGGTGCTGCTCGCCACCAGCGGCATCGTGCTGGGCGCAGCATACATGCTGTGGCTGTACCAGCGCGTGATGTTCGGAAAACTCGATAATCCCGAGAACGAGGATATCAAGGACCTGAACCTCCGCGAGATAACGACGCTTGTCCCGATCGTCGTGCTGTGCTTTTGGATCGGCATTTATCCCAAGCCGTTCCTCGAGTTCATGGACGCAGCCGTGATGAACACGGTGATGATCGCCAATCCCAAGGCTGCATTTGCGGAACAGATGCAGATGCGGATGCAGATGCGGCCCGTCGGAGAGCGCAGAATGGAATTGCCGCCCGGCCACCCGCCGGCGATGCCGCAAGGGCATCCGCCGATAGGCATGCCCCGCCTTCCCGCCGGGCACCCGGAAATGGGCGAGAAAATTTCGGGCGGCTCCGGTCAACATGCACCGGCTCTTTCCGGCTCCGACACGAAACAAGAGGGACATGAAGACTCGGCCCCGCCGGGCCATGGCGGAGGCCGCGGAGGTCATTGATGCAGGTTCCCGTAATAGACATAACCGCGATCTATCCGGAAGTGATAGTAGCCCTCGTCGGGCTGCTAGTGATCATGATCGATATTTTCATCAGGCCGGAGCGCAAAGCGGCGCTGTCGGTGATCTCACTGGTGGGATTGCTTCTGGCGCTTTTTTTGACCATATTATATTGGGACGGAAATGAGACCGCGTTCAGCGGCATGGTAGTGGCCGACCCATACGCCCAGTTTTTCAAATTGATATTCATCCTGTCGGCCGCGTTTACGATATTGATCTCGCCCCGATATCTTCGGATCAACGAGATCAACCAGAGCGAATTCCTGGCGCTCACCCTGTTTTGCACGCTGGGAATGATGGTGATGGTCGCGGCCAACGATCTGGTCACCGTCTACATCGGTCTCGAACTCATGGCCATCTCGATATATCTGATGGCCGGATTTCAAAGGAAGGCCTCCCGTTCGAGCGAGGCTTCGATGAAATATTTTCTGCTCGGGGCGTTCGCCTCGGCCATACTGCTGTACGGCATGTCTTTTCTCTACGGGATCACGCGCTCGACCAGCCTCGAGGGGATATCCCGGTATCTCGACTTCACGCGGACGATGCTGGACAACCCGCGAATGGTCACGCTGGCGCTCGTGCTTGTGACGGTGGGCTTCGCCTTCAAGATAGCGGCCGTGCCGTTCCACATGTGGACGCCCGACGTATACGAGGGCGCGCCGACGCCGCTGACCGCGTTCATGTCCGTCGGACCCAAGGTCGCCGGATTCGCCGTCATCATGCGGATATATATGACCTGCTTCGACACGACGCTGTTCGACTTCAAGATCGTCGACTGGACCATGCTGTTCTGGATCATGGCCGTGCTCACCATGGTCGTCGGCAATGTCATCGCCGTCGCGCAGACCAATATTAAGAGGATGCTCGCCTACTCGAGCATCGCGCACGCAGGATATCTGCTTGTCGGCGTCGTATCGGCCGGCTCTTCCGTCACCATGTTGGCGAGCGAGTTGGAGAAGACGTCGCTCGCGACCGAATCGATGACGGCCGTAATGGTCTATCTCTTTGCATACATGTTCATGAACATGGGCGCGTTCGCGATCGTCATCGCGCTGGGCAGGACCGGCGACCCATGCGAATCCCTCGAAGACTATGCGGGCCTTGCGCGGCGGAGGCCGCTGACCGCGCTGATCATGGCGATTCTTCTTTTTTCGCTGGCGGGCATCCCGCCGACGTTCGGATTCATGGGAAAACTGTATATCTTCAAGGCGGCCATACAGACCAACAACATCGATCTCGCTGTTATCGGCGTGCTGGCAAGCGTCGTGGCGGCTTTCTATTACATACGCGTCATCGTCAATATGTATATGCGCGAGCCCGAAGGTGAGGCGCCGCCCGAGGCCGAGCCCGCCGGCTCGACAATGTACGCGGCCATGACGACCTGCATTTTCACGCTCTTGTTCGGGGTCGCGCCGGACACGATAGTTGTCATGGCCAGATACGCGATCGAGAGCCTTCTGGGATAGCGCGGCTATGTTAGGCTGAAATGTTGTGGAAAGGGCGGCAGACTTTTAAGATGAGCAAAATGCCTGAAAACGCCCCGACAGACGAGCGGCCGGCCGAAATCGGCGGGTCGAAAGACACGTGGCGCCATGATCGGGGCGCGGCCGTGCGGGAAGGCTCGCGGTTTCACACGCTAGCCTTGGAGATAGCATTCGCCGTGATCTTGCCGACACTCGCCGGTCGATGGCTCGATTCAAGGACCGGCAAAGAGCCATGGTTCATGATAGCCGGCCTGGTTCTCGGCGCAGCCGCGGCGTTCCGCTCTGTTCAGCGAACACTTGGCGAGTCGCGAAAGGCCCTTGAAGACGGCGAGACGGCGGCGAAGAAAGAACCCGAATGAGCGCGTCGCACATAATGGTCGGCCTCGCCGTCGGAGTCGCGATAGGGGCGATGGATTTCTCGCTGGCGAAATCGATCACGGCGATGCTAAGCTCTTTGAATCCTCGGACGGGGCGGGCCGTAATACTGATCGGCTTCATATTCAGGCTCGGCGCCGTGGCGGTCTTACTATGGACGATTTCCCGGGCCGACAACATAAGCTTCTTAGCCGTATGCGCCGGGTTGACCGGGTCTTTCACCCTTCTGACGTTGAGGCAGGCCGTCGGTCTTTTAGGCAATACCGGTCCGGACCAAGAGAAGAGCGCGAATAGGAGGTAGAGGCTGTGGACGTTTTACACGAATTCGAACTTCACAATTTTACCGATTGGGGGGCGTTATCGCTCAATAAGGCCGTCGTATGGATGTTCATTGCGGCGTTTCTGGCGTGTACGATCCTTTACGCGGCCGGAAAGCGGGCGCTCAAGCCCGGCAGATATCAGGGCGCGGTAGAGGTGATTCTTAGCGGCATCCGGCAGAAAATGGTGCTCGACACCATGGGGGAAGAAGGCCTGCCGTTTTTCCCCTTTATAGCATCGCTGTTCTTCTTCATCTTTTTCTGTAACATCGTGGGCATTTTCCCGCTCAGCCATTACGGATTCACGGCGACATCGAATCCCAACGTGACGTTCACGCTGATGCTGATAGTCTTTGCCGTCGTGCTGGTCATGGGGATCCGAAAAAAAGGGGCCGTGGGCTACCTTAAGAGTTTTGCACCCTCCGGCGTTCCGTCGTGGCTGCTTCCCCTGATCTTTCCGGTGGAATTGCTCAGCCTTTTCGCCAAACACTTCGCCCTCGCGGTTCGTTTGTTCGCCAACATGCTGGCGGGCCACATAGTCATCCTGGTTTTCGCCACGGGAGCGGCGGTGCTTTTCGGGCGAGGCTTCTTCAGCACCATACTCTCGCCGTTTCCGTTTGCGGGAGTAATAGGAATGCTCTTTTTTGAAATATTCGTCGCTCTGATTCAGGCGTTTATTTTTGCGATTCTCGCCTCGCTATATATAGGCGAGTCGCTTCGAGAACACCATTAGTAGAACGCTCAAAACGTTCGGCTGAAACAATCAAGGGAGGAAGAAATGGAATTAACGGGTATAGGCATCGAGTATCTTGGCGCCGGCATCAGCATCGGCTTTGCCGCTCTGGGAACCGGCATCGGGATGGGCAACCTCGTCGGCAGCGCCGTCGAAAGCATGGCCCGTCAGCCCGAGGCGACCGGCACCATCACCACCAACATGTTCATAGGCTTGGCGTTCATCGAGGCGCTCGCGCTCTACGCGTTGGTCATAAGCTTCATTCTCTGCTTCGCCGTATAGCCCAAGACGGCTTGAATCTGTTTACGGAGGTGAATCAAATTGTCGGAACCCATCTATTACCTGGCTCAGTCCGGCGGGCATGAAGAGCGCGCAGAGACCGTAGCCGAAGTTCGCGCAGAGGAGTCTTCCAACTCGGAGGGAGGGGCGCCCATGCCCCTAGCCCCCAATTTGTGGATATACACGGCGCTCGCGTTTGCCGTCGTGTTTTTCGTCCTCAAAAAGTATGCGATCCCGAGAATCATGGAAGGACTCGACAAGCGCAGCGAGCAGATCGAGGGCGACCTGAAGAAAGCCGAGCTTACGCGGGAAGAGGCCGACAAGCTGCTGGCCGAATACAAAGCCCAGCTCGAGGAGGCCCGCACGGAAGCCAAGAAAGTCATAGACGACGGCAAGGCTCTCGGCGAGAACCTGCGCCAGCAGACAGTCGCCAAGGCTCAGGAAGAGGCCAGCCAGATGATCTCGCGCGCCAGAGAGGAAATCGGCCGCGAGAAGGAGAAGGCCATAAAAGAGCTCCGGAGCCAGATCGCGGAAATTTCCATCGAAGTCGCGGCCAAGGTCATTCAGAAAACGCTCAGCAAAGAAGAACACGGCGAGCTGATCGACGACTACATCGCGGAGGTGGGCAAGCTCTATGAAGGCTGATCCGATAGTAAGCGCATACGCCGAATCGCTCTTTCGCCTCGCCACGGCCGAGGAGATCGCCGATCGCGTCGAGGAGGAGCTCCACGAACTCGAGCGCCTCTACCGGGAAAACGCCGAGATGAAAGAGTTCATCAACAATCCGCGCGTCAAGGCCGAGGGCAAGAAAAACGCCCTCTCCGAGCTTCTCGGCGACAAGCTCAGCCGCGTAACGCTCAACCACCTCAATCTCATAGTCGACCAGGAACGCGGCCGGATGCTTCCCAAAATCGCCGAAGAATACTACCGGCTCGCCGGCGAAGCCCGCGCCAAGGTGACGGCCGAGGTCATCACGGCCGTACCGATATCCGACGACATCCGCGCAAAACTTGGCGAGCAACTGAGCAGGCTAAGCAATAAAGAGGTGTACCTGCGCGCGCGCGTGGAAGAGTCGATACTGGGCGGGGCGATCGTCAGGATAGGCGACAAGGTGCTCGACGGCAGCGTCCGCAACAAACTGAATCAGCTCAAGAAGCAGGTGGCCGTCTGAAGGGCCGCCGCCTCTTCGCACAGAGGGAGGATGTATCTTGGAACTCAAGCTGGATCCCGCTGAAATATCGTCGGTGCTTCGGCGGCATATAGACGAAGCACAGGTGGCCGTCGGCATGGAAGAAGTCGGCGAAGTCATCGAGACCGGCGACGGCATCTGCCGAATAAAGGGACTGCCCAGTTGCATGTCGGCCGAGATGCTCGAGCTTCCCGGCGGCATATTCGCGATGGCGCTCAACCTCGAGATGGACCAGATCGGCGCCGTCATCCTCGGCGAGCCCGATAAGGTCGAACAGGGCGTACAGGTCAAAAGGACCGGCAGAATTCTCGAGGTTCCCGTCGGCCCCGAACTCGTCGGCCGTGTCGTCAACGGCGTCGGCCAGCCCATCGATGGGAAAGGACCGGTTAACGCGAAAAAATTCGGGCCCATCGAAGGCCGCTCGCCCAACGTCGTCGAGCGGCAGCCCGTGAAAGAGCCCGTGCAGACGGGGTTGAAATGCATCGATGCGATGATACCCATAGGCCGCGGACAGCGGGAGCTGATAATCGGCGACCGGCAGACGGGCAAGACCGCGATCGCCATCGATACGATAATCAACCAGCGCGACACGGATGTCTGCTGCATCTACGTGGCCATTGGACAGAAGCAATCGACCGTCGTCGGAGTTGTCGAGACTCTCGAAAGGCACGGCGCGATGGACTACACCATCATCGTGGCCGCGAACGCCAGCGATCCGGCCTCGATGCAATACATAGCGCCATACGCCGGATGCGCCATGGGCGAGGCGTTTCGCGACAACGGCAAACACGCGCTCATAATTTACGACGACCTCTCCAAGCACGCCACCGCGTATCGCACGATGGCGCTGCTTTTGCGCCGGCCTCCCGGGCGCGAGGCGTTCCCTGGCGACATCTTCAACCTGCACTCGCGCCTGCTCGAGCGCGCCGCAAAACTTCACGACGACCTCGGCGGCGGCTCGCTCACGGCGCTGCCGATAGTCGAGACGCAGGCGGGCGACTTCTCGGCCTATATCCCGACAAACGTCATCTCGATAACCGACGGGCAGATATATCTGCAGACCGACCTGTTCTACGCGGGAGTCAGGCCCGCGGTCTCGGTCGGCCTGTCGGTGTCGCGCGTGGGCGGCAACGCGCAGATACCCGGCATGAAAAAAGTCGCCGGGACACTCCGGCTCAATCTCGCGCAGTACCGCGAGCTGGCCGCGTTCGCGCAGTTCGGCTCCGACCTCGACAAGGCCACCCAGGCCCAGCTTGCCAGAGGCGAGCGACTCGTCGAGGTGCTCAAGCAGCCGCAATATAAGCCCATGCCCGTCGAGCAGCAGGTGATGATCGTCGCGGTGGCCAACATGGGACTGCTCGACGACGTCCCGACCGACCGGATAACTTCGTTCGAGAGCGACTTCCACGAGTTCGTCGGGGACAAGTATCCGGAAATCGGCAACGCGATTCGCGACACCGGGCAGATGAGCGACGAGAGCATGGACCAGCTCAAAAAGGCGACCGAAGAGTTCAAGCTTATGTTCAAACCGGCGGAATAGCAATGGCAAACACCCGCGAAATACGAAACCGCATCCGCAGCGTAAAGAACATACAGCAAATAACGCGCGCGATGGAGATGGTGGCCGCCTCCAAGCTCAAGCGCGCGACCGAGCTGGTGCACGCCGCCGAGCCCTACGCCGAAAAGCTCAGGCTGGTGATGAGCGAAGTCGGCAGGTCCACCTCCGGCGTAGCGCATCCGCTGCTGGCTCAGAGGCCGGTCGAGCGCGCGTGCGTCGTGGTCATGACATCTGACAAGGGCCTGTGCGGGGCCTACAACGGCAACGTCATCGGCAAGGCCATGGATTACGTCGCGCCGATGAATCCCGAGTCGGTCCGCCTCGTCATCATCGGAAAAAAGGCCGCGGACTTTTTCAAAAGGCGGCCGTACGAGATAATGAAATACTGGTCGTTCCCGGGCCGCGAGGTCGAAGTGTCGTTCGTCGCCGAGATCAGCCGGTTTCTGGCCGAAGGCTACGAAAAGGGCGACTACGACAGCGTGACCCTTTTCTACACCAAGTTCAAAAGCGCGATGTCGACGACCCCGCTGCGCGTGCAAATGCTTCCGTTCGAAAGCGCGGAAGGAGAACAGGGCGGCGGAGCGAGCGCGCTCTACATCTTCGAGCCGACCGCGGAAGAGCTCATGGAAAAGCTTCTTCCGAAATACTTGCAGAACCAGATATACCTCGCGTTCGTCGAGGCCGCCGCCTCCGAGCACGGCAGCCGGATGGTATCGATGCGCAACGCCACCGACAACTGTGACGAGATGATCCACACCCTGACGCTCGCCTACAACAAGATGCGGCAGGCGACGATCACCGGCGAGCTGCTCGAAGTCGTGGCGGGGGCGGAAGCGACTGAAAAGGAATGAGGCCGGCGCCCTAGGGCGCAATGGCAAAGAGCGGAAGGCCGTCCTGCGGGGGCCTCGAGTTAAGGAAGCTAAGGAGAGGAAAATGAATGTAGGCAAGGTTGTCCAGGTCATCGGGCCGGTCGTCGACGTGGAGTTTTTCTCGGACGATCTGCCGAACATAAATCACGCCATTACGATCAAGGACGAACAGAGCGGAATGGACCTGGTGGTCGAGGTCGCGCAGC
>CBDUSG010000075.1:0-9404 GCA_965369575.1 uncultured bacterium
CATCAAATCTCTGGCCAGCTTTGATTAATCCCAGGTTACCTTCATTGACTAAATCACCCAATGAAAGGCCCTGATTTTGGTATTGTTTTGCTACTGAGACAACAAATCTGAGGAAATCTGAACATGGTTTGTGAGTCTGGACGATAGATCAGACATGAATAGCCTTGCTTCAATTGCGTTCCGTTGGCCGACTCGGTAGCAAGGAACAAGCTTACTGTCAGCATCAAGAGCAACGAATGTCCATACGTCCCCCAAACGCGTTCTATCATCTTCGGGCTTTAGATGGCGTTGCTTCTTTCCAACAAATGCCCAGATTTCATCTACCTGAATACGCTTACAAGGCAATTCACGCATTGATACATCCATAAGACCTTTACAAGCCGTTCCTACTCGAACCATGAGGCGCATGATTGTATCTCGATGTACTCCAATCATTCGTTCCGTGGAACGAATTGAGTTACCTTCCACAAGCGCCGAAATCACCTGTATTTTCTTTTCTACCTTGAGTTTATTCATTGTCTCTCTCCTGTTAGTTGACCTCTCTTCTACATACATTGTACCCCATTTGTGCCCACATGTCAAGAAGAAAGTTGACAATGTACCCCAAAGTGTGGTACAATAGTGCCATGAAGACAGAAACATTAAAGATTCGGCTTTCCCCAGAAGAGAAGAAGGCATTCCAAGACGCCGCAAACATTGCTGGGATTCCATTATCGGCCTGGATGCGAGAACGGCTTCGCCGGGCTGTAATTCGAGAGCTTGAGGGCGCGGGACATCCCATCCCATTTCTTCAACCTGTACCGCTGAGGAGTGAAAAGAATGACTGAATCTTCAGAAATAGGTTTTGCTCAGCTCGGACTTGCGAGTATATTGAAACAAAATAAATTGCGGGTGCCACCTAATCAGCGCGAGTATTCTTGGACCACCAAAGAGGTCCGCACCCTATTACAGGATTTTGCAAGAGCAATGACGGATAGCGAGGCCGGGAGCTATTTCTTAGGAACAATTGTTACCATTCCCCGAAGTGGCGGAGCTTTGGAGGTGGTAGATGGACAACAGAGGCTTGCTACAATCGCGATAATATTATCAGCAATACGAGACTATTTGCGAACTATTGATGAACCTCAAATGGCAGAGTCGATAGACCAAGAGTTTCTGAATGTATTTGATCGTACAAATCGAGAGTATATCCCACGTCTTACTCTTAACCTAGACGATAACGATTACTTTCGATCACGACTTACAGGGGAAACCCCGGCACCAGAAATCACACGAATATCCCACAAGCATATTGACGCCGCATTTATTGAGTCTCGCAAACACGTAGAAAGTATCGTCAAGACCTTTGACTCAAAAGATCATGGTGATGTACTAAACAAATGGATTACTTTCATGGAATCGCGTGCTCTGGCAATTCTCCTGCGCGTTCCAAGCGATGCAGATGCTTACCGTATGTTCGAGACTCTAAATGATAGGGGTCTTCGCACATCTCAATCTGACCTCGTTAAGAATTATTTATTGGGTCGTTCTGGTGATCGTTCATTGGAAGTTCAGCAAAAGTGGGCTTTCATGCGCGGAACCCTAGAAACCATCGAGGACGACGATATTACAATTATCTTCCTTAGACATGCTCTCATAGTGATCCATGGATTTGTGAGGGAGCCGCAAGTTTATGAAACAGTGCATGGAATCGCAAAGGCATCACAACCTGTGGTTACCTTCGCTACCCAACTCGAATCCTTGGCAAGCACTTATGTCGCCATAAACAATGACGAACATGAGAAATGGAATAAATACTCCGATTCCACACGAAAAGCGATTGAAGTATTAAACTTGTTTGGGATAAAGCCAATGCGCCCACTTATATTGGCTACTGCACAAAGCATGCAAGAAAAAGAGGCAGAACAAACATTCACGTTCTTAGTGTCTCTTTGTGTAAGGCTTTTGATTGCTGGTAGTACTAGAACGGGCAGTACTGAGGAAGGCCTGGCTAATGCTGCCCACAGAATATATACTGCGGAAATCACAACCGCGGCAGAACTTAAAACCTCATTGAAGACGTTGACACCTTCAGATACCAAGTTTGTGGCAGCGTTTAAAAACGCCACGGTATCTAATCGGAAACTCGCGCGGTACTATTTGCGGTCCTTAGAGATGACGGCCAAAAACGAGGTTGAGCCTTGGCACATACCTAATGATGATCGAAACGTAATCAACTTAGAGCACGTTCTTCCAGAAAAACCCGAAGACAATTGGCCTGAGTTTACAGCAGATGAAATAAAACTTTATTACAGGCGGATTGGGAATCTCGCTTTGCTTAGGGCTAGTGAAAATTCTGACCTGAAAAGCGCGCCTTTTTCTGAGAAAAGGCTGGTGTTTGAGCAATCTCCTTATTCGCTAACGAGCCAGATTGCCGATGCCACCAATTGGACTGCCATAGAAATTGCAGAGCGTCAAGAAACGCTCGCAGAATTAGCTATCAAGACATGGCCAATAAACACATGACTGACATTACCACCGATCAACTGAAAAAGTCTGTGGAAACTCAACATAATTGTGCCGCGACCTTCCGCAATATATTGCCTGTAAGAGAGGTTTTTAAGGGTCAGGTGGTTTGGGATGGTGTCGTCCACGTTTTTGATGTGAACCATCCAGATACCAACACTTGTTATGCATGGTCATCCCCGATTGAGGATTCTGATAATCGAAAATTCTATGCTGCTCTGGGTGTCCCTCCCGTCAATTCTGCCAAAGACGCCGTAAGAGCTGCCATTGTAGCTGAATCTAGGCAAAACAGAAACTAATAGATTTTCGATTCTCCCTAATTTAGGACACTACCGAAAGAGCTTTTGTGTTGAAAAACGGGGCCATATGCTGTAAACTAAATGGAAAAGTGTCATGTGCGCGTCGATTGGGCGCGCCCCCGACATATGGGGGTTTCGCATTAATCCCGACCCCATATAGACCATAAAGGAACAACAGACAGGAGTTCCATCAAAATGAAAAAGAGCGTCGTCGCCGCCGGATTGGTCGTCACGCTGTTGCTCATCGCGGCCGTGGGGGCATTGTACCATTTCGGGCGGCAAAAGATGATTCGCGATTCGGTCAACCAGTTCAACGCCGCTGTGAGCCTCTACGAAAAATCGCAGTGGCCGGAGGCGCAACACCTGTTTTCCGAAGTGCTGCGCAAGTATCCGCGCTCCGAAGTCGCAGCCGAGAGCCAGTACTACACGGCCGTCATGCTGCAGGGGAGCGGCATATACGAGGAGGCGCTCGAAAAGTGGCAGTCCCGACCGCGGATCGAAGGTGACCCCCGCGCGATAGAGATAGATTACTACATCGGGCGCTGCCTGGAGATGCTCGGGAAGGCCGGCGAGGCCGTCGCGCAATATGAGCGCATAGCCTCGAGCCCGGCGTCCGGCGACTTCGCGATCCTTGCCACGGTGGGACTGGGCCGGATAGCCGAACGCACAGGCGATCTGGACGAGGCGTACGCGTTTTATGATGAGGCAATGGCCCTTGCGGACGGTCCCGGCGAGGCGCGCGGCCTCGCGGAAAAACTGATGGGCGCCCTCAATATTCGGAGGTTCTTCACGGCAAAAGAAGGTGAGCATAAGAAGGTGTACCTTATCAGACCCGGCGATTCGATGGTCGCCATCGCACTCAGGAACAACGTGACGGTCGATCAGCTCTGTAAGCTCAACGGCATCTCGAATTCAACGCGCATCCGACCCAACATGAGGATTCTGATTCCGAATGCGGAGTTTTCTATCCACATTGACAAGTCCGATTTCAGGCTCACGCTTTACAGCCACGACAGGTTCTTCAAGTCGTATAAAGTCGGCCTCGGCAAGAACGGCTCGACGCCGGCGGGCGAGTTCATCGTTTCGGACAAGATAAAAAATCCCACGTGGTGGTCGCCCAACGGTCCCATACCTCCCGGTGACCCGCACAACGAGCTGGGCACGCGCTGGATGGCGCTCGAACCCCTGACCCCGGGGATCGGGCCCGACTACGGCATTCACGGCACCATCGATCCTTCCACGATAGGATGGCAGTCGAGCAACGGCTGTCCGCGCATGTACCCGGCAGAGGCTGAAGAGCTGTACATGTTGATACCCATCGGCACGCCGGTGGTGATCGAAGAGTGAACTCGCACGACGACGAAATCAGGCGACCGGTCCCATATTCCGTTTCGCTGAGTCTCGAGGACGCGCCCTGCCTCGTCGTGGGAGGCGGTGTCGTCGCGTTGCGCAAGGTGGAATCCCTGATAGCCGCCGGCGCGCGCGTCAAGGTCGTCAGCCCCGAAGTAGCCCCGGAAATCGAGGCCCTCGAGGAAGTCGAGATCGCGAGGCGGAAATTTCGGCTCGAAGACCTTCAGGCGAGATTCCTCGTCATAAGTGCCACCGACGACCGCGAAGTGAACGAAAAGGTGGCCGACGCCGCCCGTAAGCGGGGCATGCTTGTCAACGTTGTCGACGTTCCGGACCTGTGCAACTTCTTCGTCAACTCGCAGGTGCGACGCGGCGATCTTACTATCAGCGTGTCCACCGGCGGGGCGAGCCCGGCACTTGCCAGGAGAATCCGCAAGGAGCTTGAGCGCCGATACGGTGAGGAATACGCTGACTTCCTGTCGCTGATGCGCGAGTACAGGCCGATGATAATCAGGGAAGTAACCGATCCCGGACGCAGAAGCAGGATTTTCAAGAGCCTGGCCGACGCCGGCATCGAAAAGGTCTATCGCGAACAGGGCGAGGCCGCGGCCAGGAAAGCGATCGAAAATATGATAAACGAAGGAGCTTACGCTCCCGAAAAAACGGAGTGACCGTCGTGAGCGAATCCATCCAGATGGCCGGCTTTTATCTGGCGATGTTGTGCCTTTGGGGCGCCGCGGCCGCGGCTGTCGCGTTCTTGTTTTCGCCGACAAAGTTTCGGGTCGCCTACGCCAACGCGCTTGCGGCGGCCGGATTCGTCCTGCTGACCGTTTTCTTTGTGCTGCGATCGACCGCAATCGGCTTTCTGCCGATATCCGGCATGTTCGAGTCCCTGTCGTTTTTCATATGGGCCATCGTGCTTGTATACCTGATCGTCGAATACTTTTTCAGTCTCCCCAGCCTGTCCTCTTTTATTTTGCCGATCATCGCCATGTTTGCGCTAATCGCCGCTTCCGTGGCCGGCGGCCCTGACACGATCAACGAAGAACTTAAAAGCGGCTGGTTCTTCCTTCACGTCGTATTCGCCTTTGTCGGCTATGCGTCGTTTGCCGTGGCGTTCGCCTCGGCGATCATGTATCTGCTGCAGCAGCGACAGCTGAAGGCGAAGAAATCATTCGACTCGGTGTTTCACAAGCTGCCGCCCCTCGAGGTTTTGGACAACCTGAACCAGAAGCTGATCAACATGGGGTTTCCGCTTTTCACTATCGCCATCGGCGTGGGCATATTCTGGGCGCATGAGTCGGAAATCCTCGGCCCCGATTGGCCGAATGATCCAAAGATTGTTTTTACCGGGATCACATGGCTGCTGTATGCCGCGCTGTTTCACATCCGACTGCTCGCTGTGGCCCGGGGCAAGAGGGTCGCTCAACTCACGATAGTCGCGTTCGCCTTTACCGTCATCACCTTTCTCGGAACGAGGCTAATGGCCATCGGTCCACACGAATTTCTGAAATAAGGAGAACGCGCCGAGCATTTTTTCATCATGGACATTCTCGTAGTAGGGCTGAATCACAAGACGGCTCCGGTCGAAATAAGAGAGACACTCGCTTTCGGCGAGCGGGCGCTGCCTCGCGCGCTCATCGATCTGAAGGAGCGGGTGCCCGGGGCCGAACTCGTTATCCTCTCCACCTGCAATCGCGTGGAGATTTACCTTGCCTCGGCGCGGGCCGAAAAACTCTCCGACGACGTCACTCGATTCCTGGCCGAATTTCACAGCCTTGATCCGGATTCTTTCGTGCCACACCTCTATCATTACACGAACCGTGACGCCGTTCGGCATCTCTTCAACGTTAGTTGCAGCCTGGACTCACTCGTGGTGGGCGAGGCCGAGATCCTCGGACAGGTAAAAAAGGCTTATATGTTCTCGCTGGAGGAAGGCACCAGCCGCAAGGCGCTGAACGAAATGTTTCAGCGGGCCTTCGGCGTGGCGAAAAAAGTGCGATCATCCGGCTCGATCGGCGCCGGAAGGGTTTCGATCGCGTCGGTGGCGGTGGAATTCGCGCAGAAAATCTTCAGCGACTTTTCAGATAAGACCGTAATGATAATCGGCGCAGGCGAGATGGGCGAACTCGCCCTCAAGCATATAGTGCAAAGCGGCATCAGCGCCGTTATAGTGGCCAATCGCACCTACGAGAAGGCCGTCAGGCTGGCGGACGAGCACGACGGCATGGCAATCAGGTATGAATCGTTCGTGGACAACATGCACAACGCAGACGTCATAATCACCACCTCGGGAGCCCCCCACTACATAATTCATCCGAAACACATGCCCCAGGTGCTCAAGGCAAGGCGCAACAGGCCGATCCTGCTCATCGACATCGCCGTCCCGCGCGACGTGCACCCCGACGTCGATCAGATCGAAAACGCCTATCTGTACAATATCGACGACCTCGAGAAAGTCGTCGCCGAAAACATCGCGTTCAGGGAAAAAGAACTCGAGCAATGCGCAGGCATGGTCGAGGCCGAGACCGACAACTTCATGGCATGGCTCAAGACGCACGACCTCGGCGACGTCATTAAGGGCTTTCGCGAGTCGCTCCACGAGATACGCAAGGCTGAGCTGGCCCGATCGCTCAACAAGCTCTCCGATCTATCCGAAAGCGACAGGCGCGAGATCGAATATCTGACTGAAAGAATCGTGAACAAGATATTGAACCGACCGACGCAGGCCCTCAAGGAGGAAGCCTCGCGTGGCGCAGGATACAGAAGCGTCGATGCGATCAAAAGCCTGTTCGGATTGAAATGAACGAACCGACCGCCCACGTCCGGGAGCATATTCTATGAAATCCGATTCTGAAAGGGAATCTCTGGTAGTTATCGGCTCGCGCGGCAGCAAGCTGGCGCTGATACAATCGAATTGGGTCAAGGACCACATTAAGTTTTTCAGGGACGATCTCGATTTTCACGTCAAGAAAATCTCGACGACCGGCGACAAGATCACCGACGTCGCGCTCGCGAAGGTCGGCGGAAAAGGGCTCTTCACCAAAGAGATCGAAAATGAACTCCTCGAGGGGATCATCGACCTTGCCGTGCACAGCATGAAGGACCTGCCGACACAGATGCCCGCCGGCCTCAAGATAGGCGCGGTGCCGCTTCGGGAGGACCCGCGCGACGCGCTGGTCTCACGCGATCAAATGAAACTCTCGGACCTGCCGGACGGGGCCGTCATCGGCACATGCAGCCTCAGACGCAAGGCGCAACTCCTGGCGGCGAGGCCCGAGCTTCAGGTGGCCGACCTGCGCGGCAACCTCGACACGCGTCTGAAAAAGGTAGAGGAGCGAAAGTACGACGCCGTGATACTCGCGTGCGCCGGCATACGCAGGCTCGGCAGGCAGGAAGTCATCTCGGAAATTCTCGACCCCACCGTCATCGTGCCCGCCGTCGGGCAGGGCGCCCTGTGCATACAGATACGCGAGGACGATGAATTCATCGAAGAGCTGCTCGGGCCGCTCAATCACGATGAAACCGAATGGGCCGTGAGGGCCGAGCGCACTCTGATGGCCGAGCTCGAGGGCGGCTGCCAGGTTCCCGTCGGCGGCTACGCGAGAATGGAGGAGGGCTTGCTCGTGCTCAGCGGAATCGTCGCTTCCGTGGAGGGCGACAGGATCGCGTACGCCGAGGATACGGGCGATCCCGCGAAGCCCGAAGAACTCGGCGGGCACGTTGCCGGGCGCCTTGTGGCAATGGGGGCGCGAGAGATTCTGGATGAGATAAGAGAGGCCGATTGATGTCCGCACGCGAAAAGCTTGTGTACCTCATAGGCGCCGGTCCGGGCGATCCGGGCCTCATCAGCCTGAAAGGCGCAAGATGCCTCGAAAAGGCCGACGTCGTAATCTACGACTATCTGTCCAACCCGCGGCTGCTCGCGCACTGCAGGCCGGACGCCGAAAAGATATACGTCGGCAAAAAGGGCAGCAAACATACGATGGAGCAGGATGACATCAACCGGCTCCTGGTGGATAAAGCTTCCGAAGGCAACGTCATTGCGCGCCTCAAGGGCGGAGACCCGTTCGTCTTCGGCAGGGGCGGCGAGGAAGCGCTCGCGCTCAAGGAAGCCGGTATCCCGTTCGAGATCGTCCCCGGAATAACCGCCGCGGTCGCTGCCCCGGCCTACGCGGGCATCCCCGTCACGCATCGCGACATGACGTCCACGTTCGCGCTCATCACCGGCCACGAAGACCCGACCAAGGAAGAGAGCAGCATCGACTGGGCCAAGGTCGCCACCGGCATCGGCACGATCGCGTTCTATATGGGCGTCAGGAACCTGCCGCGCATCGTCAAGAAACTCATCGAAAACGGCCGCAGCCCCGACACCCCGATAGCGCTTATTCGCTGGGGAACCATGCCGGGACAGCAGACCGTCGTCGGCACGCTCGAAGACATAGTCCAGAAGGTCGAACAGGCCGGCCTCAAGGCGCCCGCGATAACGCTCGTCGGCGAGGTCGTCAAGCTGCGCGAAGACCTCAACTGGTTCGAGACACGTCCGCTCTCGGGCAAAAAAATCGTCGTCACCCGCTCGCGCGCGCAATCCAGCGATTTCGTCGAACAGATCGAATCGCTCGGCGCCGAGGCGGTAGAGATGCCGACGATCAGGATCGCCGACCCCGAAGACTTCGGCCCGCTCGATAAGGCCATCGACGAGATCGACACCTTCGACTGGATCGTGCTCACCAGCGTGAACGCCGTCGGCCGGTTCTTTGACAGGCTGCTCGTGCGCGGCGGCGACGTCCGCGACCTCAAGGGGATCGGGATATGCGCGATCGGCTCGGCCACCGCCGAGACGGTGCGCGAGTGCCGAGTGCGCGTCGATCTTGTGCCGCCGAAATACGTCGCGGAATCGATCGTCGAGGCGCTGCAGAAAGAGGGCGCGATAAAAGGCAAGCGATTCCTGCTGCCGCGCGCCGACATCGCCCGCAGCCTGCTGCCCGACGAGATACACCGTCTCGGCGGCGGGGTCGTCGAGGTCGACGTCTACCGTACCGTCCTCGAAGAAGACGCCGACCAGGGCATCATCGAGAGGCTCGTCGAAGGCGACATCGATCTCGGCACCTTCACCAGCTCGTCCACCGTCCGCAACTTCGCAAAAATCCTCGGCGAAAACCGTCTCGACAAGATCAAATCCGCCACAAAATTCGCCAGCATCGGCCCCATCACAACACAAACCGCGCAAAAACTCGGAATCCCCATCCA
>CBDUSG010000076.1:0-9386 GCA_965369575.1 uncultured bacterium
GACGCCGCCGCCGCGCTCGGAGGTGTTTGACTGCACGAGGTTTTCCGTCAGCTTCGATTCGACGGCGTATATGCCGCCGCCGCGCTCGACCGCCTTGTTGTTGATCACCGTGTTGTTCGAGAGGATCGCGCCGTAAGAGTATATGCCTCCGGCGAACCGGTCGCTTGCGTTGCCGAACAACACGTTGTTTTTCACGACTATTGTGGCATCCTCCACGGCATAGACATATATGCCGCCGCCGCCGTCGCGGCCACCGTCGGATATGTTGTTGCTGACGATATTGTCGGCTATATAGGTTTCCCTGTTTGTATATGCGATTATTCCGCCCCCGTTGCCGGATGCCGATTCGGATTGAGTCGAGTTGCCCCAGATATGGTTCCTCACTATTCGCGGCCCGCCGTACTCGACGCGGATGCCGCTGGACAGATTGTCCCGGATATTGCATTCGGCGATGAGGGGAGAGCCGAATCTGATATAAATGCCTCGGCCCTTTTCGACTATGCAATGCTTCATGACGCAACCGTCGACATAGCGGCCGCTCTCGTCCACCTCGGCGTCGTCGCTGAAGTCCGTAAAATAAAGGTTGCCCCACGGCTCATCGGACTGAGCCGTGAATACGATCGGCTTGTCGGGGGCGCCGAGGGCCAGGAACTTGCCGCGAATCTGAAGGCTTATGCCGGGCGCAAACTCCACCCTGACGCCGCGCTCGATCTCGAGGGTCACGCCTTCTTCGAGCATGATATTTTCTTTCACGACGTAGGGACTTTTTTTCGCCCTCCAGACGGTGTCGTCCGAGATGTCTTTTTTGACGGTCGTCGCTGCCGAGGCGGCGGGCGAGGCGCAGAGAACGATGGCGGCCATCGCGCACAATAGCGGCAATCTGATGGAACTGAGAACTCTCATTGTGAACCCCCTGTTTTTTCCCTGTATGATTATCTTCTTCCCTTTCACGAAATCGGCTAGTATGAGCCCCAATCGAATTCTTCCTCGGGTTCCTCCTGCTCTTCCGGCTGAGGCTGAGGGACTTCCTCCATGATCATGAGGTAGTTCGTAATGTATTCTATCCACATCTCGGCGTCGGACACCTTGGGCGCGCCGTCGGGCGTGTAGAACACGTATGGCATCTTTGTGCCGGCCCCGGCGTATCTGTCCGGATCGCGGAGAAAGTTCTTTATCCATTCAGGCCTCAGCCTGGTCTTGGAGAGCATGAGGTTGATGGAAAGATCCTCGAGCTTGACGTCCTCGGGCAGCTCCTCATCGAGAGAGATCGGATGGCATTGCATGCATTTATCGGCGACTATCCGGTATTCGCCCATTTCGATCTCGATTTGCGGTATGTCTTCCCTGCGCGGGAGATGAACATATGGCGCGCGCGCGTTCTCGGTAGATTCGGCCACTGCAGCGAAGTAGTCGATGAGGGCTTCGACCTGCTCGTATGTGAAGGAGAAGTCCGGCATCTTCATCTTGAGCCAAAGCCGCATCTGAACGGGTTTGCCGAGAAACCGGAATGCCCACTGCGGTTGAACCTTTTCACCTTCGCCCACCAGCCGCGGCGGAACGTACGTCTTAAGGCCTATGAAGTTGTCGATACGCGGCTTTGTATTTTCCTCGAGCATATGGCAGCCGCGGCAGTTATGCTCTGTGATTATCCATTCACCGGCCTGGGCGTCGCGCTGGGATTGGGCAGCGGCGGCCATGTATTTTCCCGGGAGCTCAAGCGGCTCGTTGTGCAGGTAAAATGTCGTGAGGCTGTCCAGCTCGCCATCGTCAAAACGGTACTTCGGCATTTTCAGCGGTGTATCCTCGGTCTGGTAGATTTTCGGGTCCTCGATCTTGGCCCGTATCCAGTCCCACCTGGTTCGCTTGACCGTCGAGTCGCCGAACGGCATGTCTTCCAGCTCCTTGCGAGCGATCTCCGCCACCTCGACGCCGGGGTTGGGCGCTTTCTCGAATGCCTTGACGCGATGGCAGCCGTAGCACCCGTGAAGCTGGGTCAGCTTTTCGCCGTTTTCGATCGAAGCTCCCTCCGTCGTTAACGTTTCGGAGCCGACAACGTCGCTGTTGTCGCGGAGCGTCATCAGGTATGCGGTGAGATTCCCGCGGTCCGTCTCGGTGATGTCCAGTCTCGGCATCCTTGTCTCAGGGTTGTAAGCCCTCGGATCTTTCAGGTATTCGAATATCCAGTCGGCGCTGAGTTTCGTGCCTGCTTCCGAAAGGCTGGGAACGCGGCGCGTTAAGGAATCCTCCTCCTTGTTCGACGAATGGCATGCTCTGCAGCCGAGTTCGGTAAAGAGTCTCTCGCCGTCTTCGGTCGAGGCGCCGGAAAGGTCCGCTTTCGGATACTCTTTTTCCGAGGGCAGCGAGAGCACGAAGGCGGTTATGTCCCTTATCTCCTCGTCGGTCAGCTCGAAAGTCGGCATGACGGTTTTGGGACGCATCTTTTCGGGCGCCCGGAGCCAGCTCAGCATCCAGCGTTCATCTGAGAGCTTACTTTTCAGGCCTTCGAAGGTGGGCCCGAACTTCGGAGCGTCCTCGAAGCTCCGCGCGGAGTGGCAGCCGTAGCAGCCGTATTTCGCGAAAGCCGTCCATCCGGCCTCCATTTCGTCTGCGCCCTCGAGTCCGAACGAGGTCTCGTGGCATCCGATGCAGGTGGATTTCAGATGTTTTTCCGGTATGAGCGGATTGAGCCAGTTTTCCTCCAGCCCATGGGCGGCGAGGACGGTGGCGCCGGTCCCCCGGCCGCCGTGGCACATCGTGCAGCCGAATTCTTCGGCCGGATGCAGCTCGAGCATCCTGCCCGGATGCCGGCGGAAAGGCTCGGGCGCATCCGAGAAGAGCGGATTGTCTATGCCCAGGTGGCATGTCGTGCACAGGTCGCGGACGCCGGCCCCGGGCAAAAAGATGCGGCGCAGGTGCGGGCGCGCGGAGCTTATCTCCCGGAGCTGCCTTTCCCACTTTTCCTTTTCCGGCGTGTCCGTGTCCGGAGCATTCATTTTTTCAATCGTTTTTTGCTCATACATGGCGTTGAACTCACGCTGATATTCGATCCATTCTTTCCGCGTTTCCTTCCTGAATACGGTCAAGGTCAGCGCGGCAAAAATGAGAGCGCTGGCTGAAAACAGCGCGCGCTGACCCGTTTTTGCTCTTATCATGCTCATCGGTTTTATCTACTGGACGCCGGGAAATCGGTCTCCGCCAGAGAAGGTTGAGTTCAGACATGGCCCCGGCCGTTTCGATCTCATGGAACCGCTGGAGATTCTCTTTTCCGTTTTTCCCTGTTCTCCGCCTAGTGTCGTGTCAACCATATATTGTCGGTCTCAGAGTCCTGAAAGTCGTCTGGTGCGACTCGCCCCATATGTAGCACCGGAGCAATAGGTTGTCGCCCTTCGCCAGGAAAGAGATGCGCCGCATCCCATGTCGGCGGCGGCTCGCTGAAACCAATAATATACGGTTGACACGACACTAAATGTTGAACCACGGTGTGGACAATATGTATCTGATATTGAAAACGAGTCTCAGGATCATTTTCACGACAACCCCGTACAGAAGAAGCACGAGAATCAAGCCGGTGAAGTAGCGCGCCGGCCCCAGCCTTTTGAAAAGGCCCTTGATCGTAAGGGCGGGGAGCGCCAGCCCGATTCCGAAGTAAAGGACGAGAAACGCGATGCCGACCCGCTGCGGCATGTTCACAAGGGTTTCCTCCGCGCTCTTGGCAACGGACCAGTCCTCCCACGGCCAATAGAACTGCCAGTTGGGTCCGCGCAGCAGTTGTCCAACCGCAATGAGAACGAACCACATCACGAACCCGAACAGGAAAGTCGATACGACCAGCTTGCGCTTGCGCAGCGCGTATGAGCCGACCCCGGTGTCGGTCGTGTCGAGATACGGTATCAGCATGAGGCCGATTATGATGAGCGTCGGGATAGTGACGCCGGCGATCCACGGGTCGAAGTAAACGAGCAGCTCTTGAAGGCCGACGAAGTACCACGGTGCCTTTGCCGGATTCTCGGTCCTGTTCGGGTCGGCGATGCTGCGCAGCGGCGCGTTCTGCGCCATCGCCCAGATCAGAAGCAGCGACGAGGCGATCAGCACCGCTATCAATTCCTTGATAACCAGGTGCGGCACTACAAAATCGTAGTTGTCCTCGAGTTTTTTTTCTTCGACGCTCATGATAGATGCATTTTCCGCCTCACAGCGGATGCGAAATGCCCCCGTCCTTTCTCACGCGCCAGAAGTGAACGAGCATCAGCACCGTCGCCGCCAGCGGCAACAAGACGCAATGCAGTACATAGAATCGAAGCAGCGCGTTTTCGCCGACGACGCTGTCGCCCAAAAGCAGGAAGCGAATGTCGTTGTCGGGCCCGATACCCAGCAGCGAGTGGAACGGTCCCTCGGCGCCGAGGAAGGGAGCGGCGCCTCCCATCTTTGTCCCGACCGTGATCGCCCACATGGCGAGCTGATCCCACGGCAGCAGGTATCCGGTAAAGCTGAGCAGCAGGGTCAGCGTGAGCAGGCCGACGCCGACCACCCAGTTGAACTCGCGCGGCGGCTTGTATGATCCCGTGAGGAAAACCCTGAGCATGTGCATCATGACGAGTATGACCATCGCGTGCGCGGCCCACCTGTGCAGGTTACGCATGATCACGCCGAACTTGACGGCGTGCTCGAGCAACCGCATGTCGAGGTATGCGTACTCGGCGGTCGGCCGATAGTAGAACATCAGGAGCACGCCGGTTATCGTCTCGATTATGAACATGTAGAAAGTCAGCCCGCCGAGGCAGAACGTGTGCGTGAACTTCAGACCCTGCTTGTGTACCTTCGGAGGATGCAGGTGAAGGAAGAAATTGGATACGACCGTGAGAACCCGGTTACGGGGAGTGTCGCTGAATCTGTGGCGGAATATGGAGCGCCATGCCTGACTCTCAGTGACCTTTTTCGAAATCCAACTCATTTTTGAGCGCGTTTTTCGCCATTCTTCCCGTCGAGGCGGCTCCTCGACTCCATATCGGCGGGCTCGCCGTCGCGGGCGCCGCTACTTTCTGTCGGGATACGAACCCCTCAGGTATTCCAGATCCGCCCTGCAAAAGTCGGCCGAAAGGCCGATGACGGCGGCATAGAAAGATATCGCCGGCTCGCAGAGGTCCGGGATGTTCAACTGATGAATCTTCCCCGTCTTCTCGTGGAGCTGTGGCAGCCATTTCGCCAGGTGCCGGCCGAGGAAATCGATTTCGGCGAAGCAGTAGGGCGCGGGGTCTTCATCCCTCTGGAGCGCCAGCACTTCTTTGAAAGCCAGATAGTGCATGAACTCCAGTTCCGCCGTGACGTGGTCGGGCAGCTCTCTTTCCTGTGCCTCGGCGACGCTCAGGCCGAAGTGGTTATAGAAGCGGACGAGGTCTTCCATATTGACTTTTTTGTCGGCGGCATATCTGCCCTCATACAGCGGACAAGGGGGCCCCCCGGGCCCTGCGTCGAAGATGCGTACGAACTCGGCCTCGAAGTCATCCTGCGAAACGCCTTCGAGCAGCCGACCCGACAGCGCGCCTTCGTCCATCCTGACCTCGAACGGCACCTCGTGCATTATGGCCAGAGTGGTCTGGAGATGTCCTCCGTCCGTGGCTATCTTGAGGAAGTCCGCGCTCGGATAGCGGAAGCACTCGGCCAGAAAGCGATACATCTGGCTCCGGCGGGCCCGCCCCATCTGGTCGGGCCCCTCTATTTTGTCAAGCTCTGCGACGGGTTCCATAGCGCCTTTCGGGCAATGCCCTCGCTTACATCGCCTGTATCGGATCCGTGCTGAACGGTCCGAACATTTTCTCCCAGCGCTTGGCGATCAGGATTTCCATCAGTTCCGATTTGTCGCCGTCGCGCGTGCGCTGCATTTCCCGCTTGAGCAGGTTGAGGGCCTGCTCGACCTCGGGGCCGAACAGGTCGACCATATATTTGAGCGGGATGCGGTCTTTGCCCGTATCGAGCGTGCCGTCGGCCGCTATCCGGGGGGGCGCGAGCGGCGGAACGTAGAACACGTTGGGCTCGGTCCCCAGTTTCGGGAACAGCGGCAATGCGACCTTCCACTTTTTCACGAGCTTGTACACGGGGCCGTTCTCGTTATCCATGTAATCGACGAACCTCACGCGGCCTGTGCACTGCCTGGCGCATGCGTTGGCGACGCCCTTTTCGGTTCTGGGATAGCAGAATATGCACTTCATGCTCGTGAGTGTCTCGAAGTTGAAGTAGATCTTCTTATACGGGCACGACTCGAGGCAGAACCTGTAGCCCTTGCAGCGCTTTTGGTCTATCAGGACTATGCCGTCTTCCTCGCGCTTGTATATGGCGTGCCGCGGGCACGCGTCGAGGCATGCCGGATATGTGCAGTGGTTGCATATTCTCGGCAGGTAGAAGAAGAAGCTGTTCGGGTACTTGATGCCGAGGGCTCCCTGGTCTTCGTCCCAGTTCATCGCCCAGTCGGGCGTCGAGCCGTCGGGATTTTTGGCCTGCAGCACGGTGGAGCCGAACTTGCTGTTTCTTACCTGTTCGTGATTGAATTTCCAATGGTCGCCGAACTCCTTGCGCGTGGGCAGTTGGCCGCGAATCGGCTCGCGCACACGCCCTTCGAAGAGCACCTTATACCCGCCGCCGCTCTTTTCGTAGTCCTTAGGCGTGCCTCTGCCGGGCATCGTGTTGACGGTGTTCCACCACATGTACTCGCGGCCATCTTTCTTGGTCCACATGTTGTTGCACGCCATGCTGCAGAGCTGGCAGCCGATGCATTTATTGAGGTCCATCACCATGGACAGCTGGCGCCCCGTGCGGCGCAGCTCGTCCTTGACGCCCATGACCTCCTTTGCGAGTTCTTCTTGCCTCTTTTTCTCTTCCGGGCTCGGTTCCGTGTTCGCCATGAGTTTGCTCTCCTATATTTAATACGGATTACGGCCAATAACTTTCTCAGTCCAGCACGAGACTGCGCCATTCCTTCGAGAAAGACTTCAGTCCGCCGCGCTCGCCGGTGGCGCCCTCCCATGCGGCGACGCCTATGAGCTTTGTGCCGCCGGCCACAAATGTCGTCGATTCCTCGGAGACCTCGAATGCCCGGCCTATCACTACGGTCCACGCGCTGTCCTTCCATCCGGAATTGGAGACGATCGAGCTGTTCTCCGTGTACAGGCTTGTCGAGAGGCCCGCGGTTATCTGGTTCTTGGGCTTGTTGTCGAAGTCGGGCCGCCAGTACCACGCGTTGGTCGGCGCATCGATCTTGCCCATTTCCTTGATCGGGGTTTCGATGTCGTCCTTCACGGGGAACAGCAGCGCAACTCCGTCGGGAAATGTGTTCATGTCGCCGATCTCGACGTTCTTGTCCTGATTCTTCCAATTGATGTGGAAGAACACTTCTTTGCCGTTGTGCAGCACTTTCACCCTGGTCTCTTTGACTTTGCCGATCTCCTTTTCGTCGCGTGTCGCCTTGATGTAAGGAGAAGGCTGGTTCGCCAGGGGAGTTGTCGCCATATCGAGTTTGTACTCTTTGGCGTTCGCCCCTGCGGGCGAGTCGAGCTTGAGCAGCTCCTCCCTTGACGCGGAAACTTTCTTCGCCACGATCTGTTCAATTGCTGCTGCCACATTGTCAGCCATCGGTCTTGACCCCCTTTATTTTTTCTCCGCCAATCCTATGCCTTTTCAACGTCGACCGTGACCGCGCGGTCGATGGGCTGGGTTGCCCAATTCCACCTGTAGTAGTTCAGGTGGCCGTACCCTGCCGCAAGGTCGAGCCATTTTATCATGCCGGGGATGGCCGTGTCATAACTTTTCCATTTCTCGAACTGATACGGCTCCCACGCATGGTAGATTATCACCTGCCCCGGCCTCGCTTCCTTCTCCGAACGGGCGGCGGATGTGAGCTTGACGTGGATCTTGAAGTCGTCGAAGTCATTGTATACTTTTACCAGATCGCCGTCTTTTATGCCCCGCTTCCTGGCGTCCTCGGTGTTCATGAACATGAACGGTCGGCCCTGGTGCGTCTTGGCGAGCACGTCGTCGGTGATCCATATCGAGTGCACGCTCCAGCGCTGGTGTCCGCTCGTCATTCGGAGCGGGTAGTCGCCGCCCATTTTCGGATTGTCCTTGTGGACCGGGAATCCCTCGCCGGCCTCGAGGAACCAGTCGTGGTCGATGTAGAACGACATTCGCCGGTTGTAGGTCGGATACGGAATCTTCTTCGGGCCGGTGTGGAACGTAAGAGGCACGATCGGCTCGTCCGGCTTGATCTCCGTCATGAGATGCTTGGCGATTATGTCCAGCTTCGAGACGCCTGTGAATCGCACGATGCCTTTCTTGCGCAGCTTTTCGAGGTTCATGTCCTCGGGCAGCGTACCCATCATCGCGCTCAATTTGAGCGCGTCGTCGAGCGTCTCGTCGGCATTGTTGCGGCCAAGCGTCTGCCTGTCGACTAGCCTGGTCATGTCGTAGGAGCTTCCGATGCGGTTCTTGAACTTCTTCAGGCCTCTTTCGGCGGAAAGTTCCTGTACCTTCACGGCCAGCAGGCGCCCGAATTCCCACTCCTCCTTGGCCTCGCCCAGCGGGGAAACGGCTTTTTCCGTGAGCGTCAGCCACGGCACGTGCGGGGTCGGGAAACGCGTGTCGGTCTTCTCGTAGAATCCGGCGGCGGGCAGCACCATGTCTGAAAGGAGCGCCGTCGTGCTCCAGCGTGTTTCTATAGTGAAGATAAACTTGAGGTTCTTCCACATCTTCGGATATATGTTGTTCCACCAGCCGCGGTTCTTGCGCGCCGGACTCGTGCCCATGAAACAATAGACCTGCGGCGGCTGATCGGGTGCGGGCCGCACCAGGCCGTCCCACCATCCCTTATCGAGCGCCTCCGTCATGTACTCGTCGAAGCTGCGCTTCATCGTCGGGCAATGCCAGCTTTTTTCGTTCCAGGTATCGCGGTAATTGGTGTGGAAGTAATAGAGGAACACCGGCGGCACCATGCCCATCATCTCCCGGTCCGCCTTTTGCTCCAGGGTCCTCTGGAGTATCTCGTCGGTTATCTCGGGGTCCCTCGCCTTGAGCATATACCTGTCGAGCCTGGATTCGCCGTATTGCAGCAGGGTCCTTATTCCTCTTCGCTCGCGAATCATAAGGGCGGTCGCGCCGTCGAACAGCGATTCGCTCCAGCCGCGGACTCCGCTGCCCTTGTTGCCGACGCTGCCCGTGAGCGCCAGCAGCAGGCACATCGCGCGCTCGATCAGGTCGCCGTGGTAGTACTTGGCCGCGTTCCAGCCGACGAGTATCTGCACGTGCCCTCGCGCTTTCCAGGTTTTGTCTGCCAGACGGCGGATAGTCTCTGCGGGCACTCCGCACATCTCAGACGCCTTTTCCGGCGTGTACTCGCTGTC
>CBDUSG010000077.1:0-9368 GCA_965369575.1 uncultured bacterium
GGTTGTTATTTTGCGCTAGTCGGATTCGAACTCCGCGTCGAACTCCGGCCGCTGAAGGTTCGAGGACACAATATTGCCGTAAAAACAGATCGCCAGAATGATGCCGAAGGTGATGGAGAAAAGCTCTGACAATCCGTGGGACAGACCGAACGAGATGGGCAGCACCCAGACGATTATCTTTCCCCAAAAAATCGCGAGCTTGCGCCCCCATTGCGTGCGAATGATCAGGCCCAGGCCGGCCATTACAGCCGATCCCCATGCAACGGCGACGATGATGAGGCCCAACGCGCCGCCTATCATTTGCGCCGCCGCGCCGGGAAGGGCCATGTCTGCCACAGTCAGCAGGCCTCCGATGACCATATACAGGCCGAGGACGAGATTTATTATCCCAAAAATTCGGACCGCCCTCACGGCCTGTTGAGGAGTAGTCGTATCGTTCTTTGGCGCCATCGCTCAATTCCCTCCTTGCATGCCTGCCCGTGTCCCTCCGGAAAGCTCAAACCTCTGAAACGATTAACAGCCGGCTAATTTCATGCGCCGTCGAATGCGTTTGCGCGAATGATTCGGCTTAAGTACTGCGCGCTCGGCTTGATTGTGCGAAGCTGCGTTGCGCGATCGACGGCGATGAGCCCGAATTGCGGGCCGTAGCCGAACACCCACTCGAAGTTATCCAGCAGCGACCAGTAGAAGTAGCCGCGGACATCGATGCCGTCCTGCATACATCGTGTCAGGCCTTTCAGGGCACGACGCACATATTCGATGCGCTGCTCGTCGCTGGTCGTGCCGATTCCGTTCTCGGTCACGTATACGGGCACGCCGGCCTTCTCGCTGACGTACCGAATCGTGCCCTCGAGCGCCTCGGGCCAGAACTCGTACCCCATCATGAGGACCTCGACCCCCTCTTCCGGTCCGAGCGGCCCGTCGGGCCCGTAACGCGTGCGCGTGTAAGTCTGCACGCCGATAAAGTCGTCCTGCTTCGCCGCCTCGAGGAACGGGTCTACGCCCTCGGCCCGCGCCTCGTCGCGCGCAGCCTCGCCGCCGGGGAGCGCCTGGCAGTCGGATATCGAGACCGTCACGCCGACAGGGAAATCGCCGGGGCCCGACTTGATGACCTCGCGCGCCTTGATGTGGGCCGCGAGCATTACGTCGCGAATTTTGAAAGGATCGCCGAACAGAAACGGCCCGAACCGGTCGAGCGTCGTCCCGCATAGCCGCGCGGCCTCGGCGAAGAAGGGCACGTGCGCCTTGACGCCCTTCTTCGGGAGCGTGCCCCGCATGGCGAGCGAGGCCGTCAAGTTGGCTTCGTTGATCGTGTAGCCGGCCGCCGTCATGTCGCCGAGATGTGCGGTCGCCTTCTCGCAGAACCGTGCGAAGCGGTCGACGGCCTTCATGTCTTCCCAGCCGCCGTCTGCCGTGAACCATCGCGGTGATGTGAAATGGTGATAGGTGACACAGGGTTGAATGCCGTTCTCATGGCACGCGGCCAGTACGCGGCGGTAATGATCGAGCGCGGCGATCGAGAAATGTCCAGGCTCGGGTTCGATGCGCGCCCATTCGATCGAGAGGCGGTACGCGTTGAAGCCCAATTGCGCCAACAGATGGATGTCCTCGGGGTAACGGTGGAACTGATCGCACGCGTCGCCCGAAGGTTCCTGAAAGATGGTGTCCGGCGCGTGCTCGAGCAGCCAGAAATCGCAGTTCGTGTTGTTGCCCTCGACCTGGTGCGCGGCGGTCGCGGTTCCCCAGACGAAACCGTCAGGAAACTTGAAAGCCATGTATGATCTCCTTTTGTTTTCTGCGTCTGCTTCTGCGCGACGGGCCGATCAGCCCATCTGACATTCGTGCGCGGCGGCGACCAGCGTGTCAATGTTTTTCAGGGGGCTATCCAGCGGATACGGACTGCCCGTGCTGACGACGAATCCCTTCGCGTTTTTCCCGGCTTCAACCTGGCGCTTGACCTCCGCCTCGATCTGGCTCTTGGTTGCCTGGACGCCGTACAACGGCGCATCGACGTTTCCGAACACGCACTTTTCGCCTCCCGCCTTTGCGACGATGTCCTCGATCTCGATCGTGAAGTTCTTCTTGCTCTCCTCGAAGGCGACCGCATCGCAATCGAGTTCAATTATCTTGGGAAGTAACGGAATGGGGTTCCCGCAGACGTAATATGCCGTCAGGAGGCCAAGCTGTTTGGTCAGCCTGAAATATTCCGAATTGGATGGATACACGAACTCGTAGTACAATTCCGGCGCTATCACGTCGGCGGCGCTGAATATTTCTTCCCCGTAGGCGCCGTCGTATCCGGCCTCGGCGAACCCGCGCAGAATCGGTTTGCGCTGCTCGAGGACGCGCTCGATGTAGTATTTGAGGTTATCGGGGTTGTCGTAAAAAGCAAGCATCAATCCCTGGAACCCGAGCAGATATGAGGCCGTGTAGGGCGTGCTGTCGTAGACGATAATAAAATAATTGTCTCCTTTTTCGCGGACGATCTTTTTGGGAAGATCGAACACGCCCTGCTCCCCGAGTTCATCGAGAGGAACCAGCCTGACGATTCTGTCTATCACGTCCCTGTTCTGAATCAATCTCGAACGATCCCAGACACTCCGCAATGTTGTGGGGATGTTGCCGAAAAGATAATCGCGCCCGGAGGGCAGGGGAGTGCTCATCATTTCGTAGCGGTCGCCCGTAACGGTATCGAAGTAAAAGAGGCCGGACTCGTCCGCGACAATGTCGAAGCGCTCTGCCCAGGCGCGCGCGGGGCCGGGGCTGACCTCGATGCAGTCGGGCATCTCGCCGAACAACTCGTAAGCGCGGTAAAGCGCGTTGGCGCGGAACTGCACGTCTTCATCATGGTCGGGACTGTAGCGCGTCGCCCCTTTCATTCTTTCGCGATATTGCTCGACATAGTGTCGCTTTTCGGCCTGGGCCAGGAACAGGCCGATGTAAGCGGGCGCCGCGGGGGCGACGTCGGGAGTCTCGCCCTTCATAGCGGCTCTCATTCGCTCCTTCGGTGTCATTATGGGTTTTGGAATCCCTGGTTTCGCGCTCAGGTTTCAGCCGGATTCAGACTTTCATGCCGGGCAGGTTGAGCGAGGCCGTGTTGCCGCCGTCCACGGGAAGGGCCTGGCCTGTGATGTAGGAGGCCTCGTCGCTCGCGAGAAACAGGACGGCGGCGGCGACCTCGTCGGGCTTGCCGTAGCGTCGGAGTTCGCAGCGGTAGCCCAGCTTGGCTTCCTTGCCGATCTCGCGCGCGTAATCGAAGATGGGCCTGGTCATTGCGGTCTCGATCAGCCCCGGACAGATCGCGTTCACCCTTACATTGTATTTGCCGAGGTCGCACGCCGACGTTCGCGTGAAGCTGATGAGGGCGGCCTTGCTGGCGCTGTAGGCGTTGCCGCCGGCGCCGGCCCTGATACCCGCGACGGACGAAATATTTATGATCGAGCCGGTTTCGCGTTCCTGCATATGGTTGGCGACATGTTTGGTGGCATAGACGGCGCCCATCAGATTGACCGCGAAGACTCTGCGCCATTCCCCTGCGGCCTCATCTTCCAATTTCGGATATCCGCTGGGCATGCCGGCGTTGTTGCAGAGAATATCCACCTGCGAATACTTATCGAGCGCGAGCGCGATGAGTTCCTTTACCTGTTCTTCTTCGGCGACGTCAACCGTTTTCGTGGCCACGGCCGCGCCCTCTTTTTCTATGAGACTGGAGATACCTTTCAGGCCTTCCTCTTCGAGGTCCGCCAGCGCCAGTTTCGCGCCTTCTTTGGCGAAAAGGAGAGCAGTCGCTCTGCCGATTCCGCTCGCCGCTCCCGTTATGATTGCGACTTTTCCCTCCAAACGGCCTTTATTTGGCATGGCCCTGTCCTCTACGTTGAACCTTTCGCTCGAAAAGAGTTTAACGAATAAATTTGTTCTTTCAACATCGAGACGTCACGGCATGTCAATCGAAACGGTCACTGAAGCATTCGCAACAAGAATGTCGGGCGAATGATCGCCAAGTTCCGGAACGAACAGGCCCGGCGATAGCATGCCGCCCTCCTTCACCTCGATGCTTTTCATCCCGAGGGGCAGCTCTTCGAGGACCGCGTCCTTGTCGACCTGCTCAGGATTTGGACACGCAATCAGCACGTGCACGAGCATCTCCTTGCTCGGATCCGTCATGCCGAGAACTTCCCTGAGTCCGCACAGGCAGCTATCGGAAATCGCGTCACGGACCGCACGGCGCGCCGCCTTTGTGACGTCCTGTCCGTGCAGGTCGGCGCCGGTGCCGAGCTCGATTATATAGCGCTTTTCACTCATGAGGTCTTCTCCTTATTAGATTCTTGTCTCCGTTGCCAGAACAATGACCGGGAGACCCCGCATGGTGGGTTCAGTTGATCTTGTATACGCTGTAGCTGACCATGTTTTCTCCCGGTATTCCGACTCCGACCGCGAACGTACTGTTCAGCCACGAGTATTTCTCGGAAGCGGTCCTGAAGATCGGGTTCGTAAGGATTCGGGCCTGTCCGACAGGTTGACCGCTTTCGTCTTCCTGTATGCCGGCTCCTCCGAGGTCGAGCAGTCCATAGTAAGATACATAAATCAACTCGCCGTCGTCGGTTTCAAGCGTGGCGCGCACGTCGAGTTGTCCGACGCCGTCGGGCCTCATGAGGAACCAGTCGGCCCCGACCGGTCTGATCTTTCCACGAACCCTGGGCCCCTCGAAAGTGCCTCCTTCTATATGGAAATTTGTTCGAACCCCCTCGGGGATGGCTCCGACCAACTCCGGAACGCCTAAGTGGGCCTCGATATCGAAAAGGAATTCTGCGTCGAACTCATATTTCGGCATCCTATATTCTCCTTCTTGCTCGGCCTGTGTCTTACAATTGTCTTCCGGCCGCCGGCGCAGGGGCCGCCGAAGTCTATACGCCCATTTTCTTTTCCCATTCGGTGAGCGTCTTGTCGACTGCGTCCAGCATCTCGTCAATCTGCTCTTTTGTCGTGCAAAGCGGCGGCGAGATCCAGAAGGGGAGCCCTCTCTTTTGCATGCTCGGCCTTCGGGGTCCGTACAGCGTGTTGTAAAATATGACCCCATTTTCGAGGCCGATGGACTGCAGCCAGAATTCTGCGTGAGCGCCTCGGGGGAAGAAATCCATGGTCTCTCTGTCGGCGACGACCTCGAAGACCAGAAGCATTCCCTTGCCGCGTGCGTCGGCTATCGTGGAATGCTTCAGCAGCCTGTCTTTCTGCGACTGGAGGTATTCGCCGACCTCGGCGCTGTTTTCGATCAGGCCGTCTTTTTCAAGTATGTCGATGACCGCCAGACTGGCCGCGCAGGCTACCGGGTGGCCCTGATTCGTGAAGCCGTGATTGAAAGGAACGCCCTTGCTGAACGGTTCGTTCACTTTATCGCTGACGATCACTCCGCCCAGCGGCGTATAGAGACTTGTGATGCCCTTGCCCAGTATCATCATGTCGGGCTGCACGTCGAAATGCTCCATGCAGAACCATTTTCCGGTTCGTCCGAAGCCTGTCACCACCTCGTCGGCTATAAGGAGGATATCGTACTCGTCGCAAATCTTCCGGATCGTTTTCCAGTATGCGGCGGGGGGCATGAGCCCGTAGTCGCTCCCGCACCCGATCGGCGTCGCCATGAACGCCGAGACATACCGCGATCCGACATAGTGGATGCACTCTTCGAGTTTTTGGGCCATCCGTATGGCGTGCTCCTCGACGCTGATGTCGGGCCGGCGCTCGCGGTCGTTGTATTGGGGAATCTTCGGCCACTTTGCGAGCATGGGGTCGAACGCTTTTCTGAGTCCCGGCAGGCCTGCCACCGAGAGCGCGCCCAAACTCATGCCGTGATAGCTGTCCCAATGTGAGATGACCATGTGCCTGTCGCCCCGCCCCTCGAGCAGGTGGTATTGCCGGGCCAGCTTCAGGGCCGTCTCGACCGCGTCGGAGCCGCCGCCGGGGGTCAGAAACGTCGTGTTCAAACTGCCGGGGGCCACCGTGCTGAGTTTTTCGCACAGTTCTGCTCTCGGCTGACAGGAAAGCACGGGATGGCAAAAGGCGAACCTGTCGAGCTGTCGGGCGATTGCTTCGTTTACCCTCTTGTCGCCGTGCGCTATGCCCACGGCCATGGGGCCGGCGGATATGTCGATGTATCGCCGTCCTTCGGTATCGTAAAGGTAGATTCCTTCAGCCCGCTCCAGGACCGGAGAGAACGAATAATTGGAAAAGATTTTGGCCCACATGCCCTCCGGTTTTCGGTAGCCGTACTTTTCCGTGATAGTCTCAGCCATGATTCCCTCCTTGCGTATCTCAGTGCGCCACGGGGTTGCGCATAAATGCAAAAACAACCCATGCGAGTGTCAGCAGCATGACGAGCAGCTTTGCCGCGCCTAACCATAGTCCTGTGTGCGCGATCGTCCGCATTTTTCTGTCATCCTTGCTCGTCTGCCCGAGCGCGAGGATTCCCAGGATGACGGCCGCGACGTCGGGGCCGACGGGCAGTGCCGGCATGAGCAGCCACGACACCACGCCGCAGAGCAGTGACGCCCACGCGAGCTTCGCACCGCGCTTTTCGTTTGTTTTTGGCTCGACCGTCATCGAACGATCACCTCTAAGTCTATTCCGGCGCCGGCCTCAGGATCAGTCTGCCTTCCGGATGAGATTCCTCTTTCGAGTTCTGCTGTCCTATCGGGACGGACGTGCCTTTGAGCCAATGCGTCAATTGGTCCGAGTAGTGGCGGCTGAAGCGATGCCCCGACTGGCCGAGCGTGATGATCATCTCGGTGGAATCTACGCTCGCGAAATCGACGACCGTCCTCATCGACGGCCCCGCCCACACGGCATACGGCTTTTGGTCCGAGTTGAAGAAATAGATGCCGGGATTAACGGTGGACATTGCGCCGCCGATGGGGTGGGGGCCGATGTTCAGTATTTTTGCAAGGATGCCGGATCGGCCGAGCGGATGCTTGAAGGTAAGCGTGTGCATGCCTCCCCACTTCCAGGCGTCCGGCCCGTCGCGGAAGAATTCCCGCAGCGACGCCACCGCATCGGCCACGCCGACGGCGATCGTTTCCTCGCGTGTCTCGACGCGGTCGGTCGCGGGGTCGTCGAACCATTTCTCGGCGGCCTCGGCCTCCATCATGTCATCGAGATTCCCGATGACGCGGTAAAGCTGTTTCCAAAGGTCCGGCCCGACCCTGTTTCCAAAAATGTTGCGCGCTATCGTCGCGTGGCTTTCGTAGAAGATCGCCGCGCCGCGGCTCTCGGCGTCGGCCTCGAGGTCCCAGTCGCGCATAAGCTCGAGCGCGCGCTCGAAGTCGCGACCGGGCTGCGGATGCTTCTCGCAGGCCGCGACGAACATGTCTCTGAGGCGTTCGCCCCGTTTGGAACGGACGTCCATCTGGATGCGTCGCATGTCCTCGACCGATAATTTGTCTTTCGCGAGAATAAGCTCTTCGATTCGAGAGGCGCGGTAGGGCGGCGCGAACCGTGTCGATATCAGATATGGGTAATCGTCAGGCGTGACCGCGTTGTTGGCTGTCACGATGTAACCGTTTGAAGGATTGAGGAGGCGAGGCATCTCGTCGTAGGGGACGTAGTTCTCCCATTCGTACTCGCCGGTCCAGCCGGGAACGGGCAGGAGTCCGCGCCCCTTTTTCCGGATCGGTATCGTGCCGGCGAGCTGGTAGCCGATGGCGCCGCTCGAGTCGGCGTATACCCAATTCCACACGGGCGTGGTGAAATGGCTGAGACCCTCGCGGAATTCGTCCCATCCCTTGGCTTTGAGTATTATGTCGCCGGTTCTTATCATGTCGGAAGTCTGATACCCCGTCCATTGGAGCGCCAGCGGTGTAGCGGATGAAATCGGGGGTTCGGCGATCTCATTGATGATCGGGCCATGCATGCTCGAACGGATTTCTATTTCGACTTCCTTCATCTCGCCGTCCTCGCGATAGCTGATGATCTCGTTTCGAATCTCGAATGGACGGGATTTGCCCATGTACAGATATTCGTCCGGATTGTCCGGGTTGGGTTTTTCGAGATAAAGGTCCTGTGTGTCGGCTCCCGTGGTCGTGTCGCCCCAGGCGATGTGGCGCGTGTGCCCCATCACGATCATCGGCGCGCCGAGCGTCATGATGCCGGCCGCGTCGTCGATTCCCGGAGCCGAGAGGCGCACGATGTACCAGATAGAGGGAAGCGTGTGCGGGACGTGGGGATCGTTGCACAGGATCGGCTTTCCCGAGGCGCTCCTTGCCCCGCTAACAGCCCAGGCATTGCTCGCGTAGACCTGGCCGACGGGCCGCAGCAGCGAGACGCGCGAGTCGCCGGAAGCCCGCTTAGTTGGCTCGAACTTGATCTGATTGTAATCGATTTCGGGCGGAATCAGTGTGTCATCCACGCGCGACGGAGCGGGCGCATATTGTTTCTCGGATTCCGGGATGATCGTCGGGGTCGGCGCTTTTGGGATGCTGATCAGATCGAGGGCTTCGTCGACCCCGAGATTCTGGATCAGCGCGACCATCGCGAGCTCGGATTCCCAATTGAAGGTCACCATCCATTGCTGCCACATGAGCACGTTATACACGTCTTTGGGCGACCACTCTTCGGGCCTGGTTCGAAGCAGCCTGAACTCCAGCGGCAGCGTGTCCGGATATTTTTTAATATATTGATTTATGCCGTCGACGTACGCGTCGCAGATCGCCTTCGATTTATCGTCGGCTTTTGCGTACAGCCAATCGGCAAGCCGGCGAAAACCCAGAACGCGGTGCTTGTGGTCGAGCTTGACGGCCGCAGGGCCAAAGACCTCGGCCAGCCGCCCCTGCGATATGCGCCTGAATAAATCCATCTGCCACAGGCGATCCTGTGCGTTGACGAATCCGAGCGCGCGGTAAAGGTCCATCTCTGATTGAGCCGTTATGTGAGGGATGCCGAAATCGTCCCGCGCTACCTCGACGGGGCCATCGAGGCCGGGAAGCTCGATCTCGCCGCTGGTCTGCGGCAGGGTTTTTCTGAGGGTTGTCGCCGCCCAAATCCCGACGACGAGGACCGCAATGAGCAGCGCCGCGAATATCGCCGAAAGCGCCTTCTTTATCACCTGTTTTCCTCCATCTTTACAATTAATATATGATTCGGGGCAGGGGAGTCAGGCTTTGCTTTCTCGGAAGTATACATTATTGGATTTGTATTGACAAATGCCCTGAAAAAATTGGCGGAAATCGGGTAGACGCTTGCAGCGGAGAGGGAAAAAAGGACTTGGCCCTACTGTCGTGTCAACCGTATATTGTCGGTCTCAGAGTCCCGCAAGTTGTCCAAGGCGAGGCGCAGCCACGCAGGAATATTGAGCATATTTCAAGTGGCTGCAACGCAGCATT
>CBDUSG010000078.1:0-9355 GCA_965369575.1 uncultured bacterium
TTCGAGATTTTCAGTCGCTCGCGGGGTGGAGCATCGGGAACGGTTTGCCCACCCTCGGCTCCGGGCCATTGGACCATCTCGCGCGAAGACTCAGGAGATGCAATCGCTTCTTTTGTTTCTTTCAGGGACGGCTCCGTCGATGCCGGCCGCCGTACCGCGATAGAGGCCGGCTCTTTTGCGTCACCCTCGATTTCATGCGAGGCCGCCGCCTCCGTGGTGTCCGCCAAAGGTCTTTCGGGCTTGCGCTCCGGGATAACCTCTGAAAGTCTGTCGGATCGGGCGAGTTCAGGCTCGCGGTAAACGGGAAGCGAGGGATTTTCGGTCGAGATAATCTGAACTTTGTCGCGTCTGCCGGCTGTGACGAGCGCGGCCGCTGTGTTGGGGATCAGGGCGATCTGCGTTGGTCCTTCGCCGATGGCGAATTCGGATGTGAACCCGGTCGAGAGCCGGACCAGAGTGAGACTGTCGGATTTTCCGTTGAGTACGAGCGCTTTCGAGCCGTCGTCGGTCACAGCCAGCGCCGCCGGCCCGTCGCCGACGTCGATTGCGCTGATGATCGCGCCGCTTTCGGTATCAACGACAAGCAGCCTGCCGCCGTCGTAGTCTGTGACAAACATCTGTTTGCCGTCGGGCGAGAGGGCCAGCGCGCGAGGAAAGCCGCCCACGTCGATTGCGCCGAGACGCTCGTTTGCGGAAATATCGATGACCGTGACCGCTCCGGTATCCCGGATCGAGACGTACAGGCGGTCTCCCGCAGGCGCAACGGCGAGCCCGAGGGGATGGCCGTCCAATGATATGGTCGCCGCCGCCGCCCGCGCCGCGACGTCGATCACGGAAACGCTCATCGCCATAGTGTTGGCGGCATACAGCATCGTGCCATCGGTGGAAAACACCAGCGAGATGGGCCCGTCACCGACGGGAATCTTCGATTCGACCGCATCGGCCTGCGGATCGATGAGCCAGACGTCATTTGAAAAGAAGTTGGCCACGGCGATGAGAGAGTTGTCGCCCGCCACGGCAAGGGCCGTCGGGCCGTCGCCGGCCGGGATGTCTTTTACCCTCTCATAATTTTCGAGGTCGATGACGGTCAGATTGTCCGCGCCGAAGTTTGCGACGTATGCGTATGCGCCGTCACGCGTGACGACCACGCTGCGCGGATTGTCGTTGACGGCGACCGAAGACGGCCGCGCGGCGGCCTGAGCCGGCGATACCCGCAATTGACTCGCGAGAAAAACAAGGAGAACAGCAGCGGCCGCGAGCGGGAATCGGCGGAAGGCGGGCAGGGGCGCGGCGCTCCAACCCGAACCGTTGAAAAAATCTCTGAAACGCCCGCTAATTGGCAACAATGTTCACCAGCTTCTTGGGGACGACGATTATCTTTCGGATATTCTTGGCCGCCGTGTAACTCTGCACCTTCGAGTCCGCCAGCGCGGCCTTCTTCAGGCCTTCCTCATCGCAGTCGGCGGGAACGGTCACGCGGCTGCGAACCTTGCCGTTCACCTGTACGACCACGAGCACCTCATCAGTTTTTATGGCGTCCTCGTCATAAGACGGCCACCGCTCGAGGAGCAGGCTCTCCGAATGGCCCAGCTCGAACCAGAGTTCTTCGCATATGTGCGGCGCCATCGGATAAAGAAGTGTCACCAGCATCTCGAGGGCCTCTTTGACGATCGCAGGGTTTGCGTTTTCGACATCGATTGCGTAGAGCGCATTCACCATTTCCATGAGCGCGCTGATAGCCGTGTTGTAGTGAAAGCGGTCCTCGACGTCCGTGCTCACCCTCTTGATTGTCGCGTGGGTCATCCTCCTGATCTCTCGCTCGTCCTCGCTCAGCGACGCGGGAAACACACCATCGCTCTCCTTCGCGCGATCGATATGCCGATGCACGAGCCTCCACACGCGGCCCAGGAACCGGTATGCGCCCTCGACGGCGCGGTCGTTCCACTCGGCGTCCTTATCCGGCGGGCCGATGAAGAGCGTGTATATCCTGACCGTATCGGCGCCGTACTTCTCGATGAGTTCGTCGGGCGAGACGACATTGCCCTTGGACTTGGACATCTTGGCGCCGTCTTTGATTATCATCCCCTGCGTGAACAGGTTGTGGAACGGCTCGTGGAAGTCCACGAGTTCGAGGTCGCGCAACACTTTGGTGAAGAACCGCGAATACAGCAGATGAAGTATCGCGTGCTCGATTCCGCCGATGTACTGGTCGACGGGCAGCCATTTGTTGACGAGATCGGAATCGAACACGCGATCCTCGTCTTGCGGCGAGAGGAACCGCATGTAGTACCAGCTCGAATCCATGAACGTGTCCATCGTGTCGGTCTCGCGCTTTGCGGGGCCGCCGCAGCTCGGGCACGTCGTGTTCACGAACTCGGGGCATTGCGCCAGGGGCGATTCGCCCGTCGGCTTGAACTCGATTTTTTCGGGAAGAAAGATCGGGAGGTCCTCTTCCGGCACGGCGACTATGCCGCAGGTGTCGCAATAGACGATCGGAATCGGCGCGCCCCAATAGCGCTGCCGCGAAATGAGCCAGTCGCGCAGGCGGTAGTTAACGCCGCGCTCGCCCGTGCGCTGCTCTTCCATCCAGGCGCCGATCTTGTCCTTGACCTCCGGCGTGGGCAGACCGTCGAACTGGGCGGAGTTGGCCCCCGTGCCGTCGCCCTCGAAGGCCTCGGTCATCGTGTCCTCGTGGAGACTGCCGTCGGGCTTTTGCACGACGACGCGGATAGGCAGCCCGTACTCCCTGGCAAACTCGAAGTCGCGCTGGTCGTGCGCCGGCACGGCCATAACGGCGCCCGTGCCGTATTCCATCAGGGCGTAGTTGGCTATCCAGAGCGGCACGCGCTCTCCGTTGACAGGATTGATGATGTGCTTGCCGATGAACATGCCTTCCTTCTCGCTCCCCTCCGAGGTACGCTTAATTCGATCCATCCGGCGGCATTTGTCGACGAACGCGCGCACTTCGGCCTCGATCTCGGAGCCCTTCGTCAGGCGCTCGACCAGCGGGTGCTCGGGCGCGAGCACGAGGTAGGTCACGCCGAAGACGGTGTCGGGCCGCGTCGTGTAGCATGGAACGGGGTCGTCGGTATCGGCCAGCCGGAAATTAATCGTGACACCGTGGCTCTTGCCGATCCAGTTCGTCTGCATGATCTTGACACGCTCGGGCCAGTCGCCGAGATGGCTCATGTCGAGCAGTTCCTCGGCGTAATCGGTGATCTTGAAGAACCACTGCGCAAGGTCGCGCGGAGTGACCTCTGTGCTGCAGCGCTCGCACTCGCCGTTTATCACCTGCTCGTTGGCGAGCACGGTCTTGCACGAGGGGCACCAGTTGACGGCCGCCTCCTTCTTGTAGGCGAGCCCTTTCCGGTAGAACTGCAGGAAAAGCCACTGCGTCCACTTGCAGTACAGCGGTTCGCACGAGGCAAACTCGCGGTCCCAGTCGTACTCGACGCCCCATCGGCTGAGCTGCTTTTTCATGCGGCCGATGTTGTTCCAGGTGCTTTCCTTGGGATGGATATTCTGCTTGATCGCGGCGTTTTCCGCCGGCAGCCCGAAGGCGTCCCAGCCCATCGGCGCCAGGACGTTGAACCCGTTCATCATCTTATAGCGGGCCAGGACGTCGCCGATGATGTAATTTCTGCCGTGGCCCACATGCAGCTCGGCCGACGGATATGGAAACATCATCAGGCAGTAATACTTCGGCCCGGGCGCGTCCTCGCGCATTTTGAAAAGCTTCTTTTCACGCCAGTATTTCTGCCATTTCGGCTCGATGCTTTTGAAATCGTATGCAGCGCTCATCCGGCAATTCCCTTTATATGCGGCGCATCTCTGCCTGGGATAACGTACTTACGGTCTTTTTAATCTACCATATTTGAAAATTCTACGCAACAAAATTCGGGGAGGAGATCGGCGCAGGCGGGGGCGAAAATGGATCTGATGATCGAAAGCGCCGCATGGCCATCCGGGGGGCGTTTCGGCTCTGCTTTCCGGCAGCAACCAGTCGCGGCCCCTAGGATTGTCAGGATTAGACGAAGCCTTTGCAAGCCCTCACGATTGGGCTTAAGGGCCGTCCTTGAGTGTTTTCAGTATCCTTTCTTCCTCGGCGCGGTTGGAGAGCGTCTTCTCCTTATAGGGCGCCCACCTGGCGTTGGCGCGGCTTGCATAGCTTTTCAGCACGAGCAAAAGCTCGGGCGAGGGCTCGCTGGGCAGCGTCGCTTCGACCATATGTCCGTTTTCGGAGAACTCGAAGCTGATCTGATGGAAGGCGCCGGACCTGGTCGGATCGGGCTTTTGGAACATCGCCTGCCATGTTTGCGACACGGCGATGGGTAGAGCGTAAATGACCTTGTATTTCTTGTCGGAACCCGCATCCGCGGCGGCCTCGTCCCATTGGTCGACAATATGCACGGTTTTCAGCTCGATCTTGTCGATGTCGACGATGTCGTGAAGGTCTTCGTGCGACAAGGTTCACCTCCCTAATGTATTTGCCCCCGCGATCGCTCTCGGCCTAGTATATCATTTTTTCCGTTGGCGCAGTCAAAAGAGGGCAGGGATTGCGGCGCGAACCGCAATCCCCTGTTTGTGCGGAAGGGGGGACTTGAACCCCCACGGGATCGCTCCCACTGGACCCTGAACCCAGCGCGTCTGCCAATTCCACCACTTCCGCGTTCGGCCATAATGTTACTCGAAAAGCCCGGGCAAGTCAACCCGAGGCCGCACTACAGACAGGCGAGTCATCCCGCCATATGGGCCTCCAGGGGCAGTCGGCGAAATCCGGCTCTTTCTCGCGGGCTGATACACGCGGGTCGGAGCCGGTTTTGCGGAGCCGGTTTTCCTGAGCCGGCCGACGCGGTGATCACCCGCGCAATACGGCGCCGGCGAAGAACTCTCTTCTTCCAAAATTCAATTTTTGGTGGCAAGGCATCATAATTTGTTGACTTGGGCGAACATATATGTTTAAATGCAGGAGTTGGTCCGAAAACAGTCCCCGCAGAGAAGAGCCGTTCAGCAACGAGTGCACCCCGGCATCAGGATGAAAACAACCCTCAGATACGGCAGGCGAGGTCTCGAAGTCGCGCTTGACGACGATATAACTGTTTTTCGCACGCGCGAGATGCCGGTTTTGCGAGATCCGGCCGCGCGGCTGCGCGAGCGTCTCGCCGAGCCGACGGGGAGCCCGCCTCTCTGCGAGCTGGCCTCGGGCAGGCAAAACGCGTGTATCGTGGTCTCCGACATCACGCGCCCCGTTCCCAACCAAATCCTGCTGCCGCCGATTATCGAAACGCTCGAGGGCGCGGGCATACCCTCCGGCAGCATTCGCCTGCTCGTGGCGACCGGAATCCACCGCGCGCCCACCGATGCCGAGCTGATCGAGATTCTCGGCGGGGAGATCGCCGCCCGATACGAGATAATCAGCCACGATGCCCGCAAAGCGTCGTCGGTCGTGAGAATCGGGCGCACATCGCGCGGGACGCCGATGGAGATCAATCGTGTTTACATGGAAAGCGACCTGAGGCTCGTCGTCGGCCTGGTCGAGCCCCATTTCATGGCGGGCTATTCGGGCGGCCGGAAAGCCGTATCCGTCGGCCTGACGTCCGTCGAGAGCATCAAGCATCTTCATGGGACGAAGTTCCTCGAGAATCCGGGCGCCGGAAACTGCGAACTCGAGGCCAATCCGTTGCACGCCGAGCTTACCGAGATCGCGTTGGCGGCGGGGGTGGATTTCTGCGTGAGCGCGGTCATCGACGCCGACCGCAGCGTCGGGGGCGTCTTTTGCGGCGATCTCGTCGGGTCGCACGCCGAGGCATGCGATTTCGCCGGACGATATTGCTTGGCCCAGACCGAAGAGTCGTTTGACGTCGTGCTCACCACCGGCGGCGGGTACCCCCTCGATACCACATATTATCAGGCCGTCAAGGGGCTCGTGGGCGCTCTGGGCGTCCTTTCTCCCGGCGGTGGCATAATCCTCGCAGCCGAATGTTCGGACGGCCTCGGCAGCGGCGAGTTCCGCAGCGTGCTCGAGGATTTGCGCGAGATCGGCGATTACAACATGTTTCTGGAGCGTATTTCGGAGCCCGATAACTTCGTAATAGACCAATGGGAAGCGGAAATGCTGGTCAAGGCGCTTCGCAGGGCAAAGATATTCCTCTACTCGACGGGGATTCCCGAGTGCGACCGGCATCTTACCTTTGCCGAGAGCATTGGGTCGATAGAAGAGGGACTTTCGCTCGCGGCGGGTGCGCGCGGAAACACGCGACGCATGGCCGTAATTCCCGAGGGCCCGTATGTGGTCCCGATGAATGACGGCATCATAAAAGAGCCGCCTCGGGCATTGCGGACCGCTCTGTAAAAGCTGTTACGATGATTGACTTTATCCGTGGCGCGGTCTATAATAAGCAAATGATAGAGGCTTGGGCCGAGGTCAGATTTGGCGACGAGAGCAAGACAAATTAAGGTTGGATTCCGGGCGGTTGACCTGACGCTTGCCGTCGTGACCGTCTTTTTTTTGATGAAGACGGTCCAATATCTATTCGCGCATCCGGATGTAAAGCCCCCGCCGCTCATCGATTCGCCGCCAGCGGCAAGCACGGGCGCCCGGCCGAAGGTACGGCCTTTCGGCGAATACGCCAACCTGAGGAACAGCAAGCTGTTTGGCGCGCTATCTTCATCCAACGTTTCCCCGAAAACGGTCGTGGAAGAAAAGCTGCCTGAGACCACATTGGAGCTGGAGCTGCTCGGCTGCGTGGCGCAGGACGGCGTCGATCCCGGTTTCGCCATCATTCGCGACAAGAAAAAACGCTCCGAAGACACCTATACGGTCGGCGATTTCATCGTGGCCGACGCGAAAGTCGAGGAAATACGCGACATTGAAGTGGTCATATCCCGGGCGGGAAAACGCGAGACGCTCTCGATGGTTTTCTCAGGCGAAAGCCCCAAGCCTCGAGGCGGGCGCGGCAGGGGTTCCGGCACACCATTTCCTTCACCGCCTCGTTCCTCGCGCCGCTCAGACAACGCCATCAGGGTCGTAAACGAGAACCTGCGCTATATAAACAAGGCGAAGCTCATGGAAGAGGTGAGCCAGAACCTCGCCTCGCTCCTGAACCAGTTCCGCACGAGCCCCAACGTAGTCGACAACAAGCCCAACGGCATAAACATAGACGCCATCGGCTCTGATCCAATATCATCCCAGGCGGGTCTGAAGCCCGGCGACATCGTAAAGAGCATTAATGGAACACGCGTCAACTCCATCGACAGTATATTCGAGCAGAGCGAACGCTTTGAAAAGGCGCCGGAGATACGCGTGGTCATCGAGCGCAGCGGCCGTCACAGAACCCTTGTTTATAAAATCCGGTAACGAAACTGCGACATCGGAACTGAAATCAGCGCGCGGCACATCGGGGGAAACCGTCGGATGAACAAATATCGCCTTCTTATTGCAATCGCAATCGCTCTCATATTAGGTTCGGGCGGAGGCGGCTACGCGGCCGCGCAACCCGGGCCTGTTCCCCGCGGGCCGGTCGGCGGCGGGAACGACGAGATATCGATCAATTTCGAGAATGCTCCCATCATAGAAGTAATCGACGTCATGAGTCGCGTGACCGAGAAAAACTTCATAATCGATCCGGCGGTCAGAGGCTCGGTAACGGTGATAGCGCCCAGGCGCGTGCCGAAAAAGGACGCCTACGGCGTGTTCGAATCCATTCTCGAGATGAACGGATTCTCACTCGTGCCGCTCGGCAGCATCATCAAGGTCGTGCCCAGCAGGACGGCCACGCAGAAAAGCATTCCCGTGCGAAAGGGGCGCGTGGTCGGGGAGGTCTCCAAACGGGATGAGCTTGTGACGCAGCTTATCCCGATACAGTACTCCGACGCACAGTCCATAACGACGATCCTGACGCCGCTGATCTCGCGCGACGCTAACCTCACCACGCATGCCAACACCAACACAATCATCCTGACCGAGACGTCCTCGAACGTCAGGCGGCTGCTCGAGATCATAGGCGCAATAGACGTTCCCGGATTCGAGGACAAGATAACCATAATTCCACTCTACAACGCGCAGGCCGACATATTGGCCCCGGAGATATTGCAGGCGCTCGAGCCCGGCCCGGCGGCGGCCAGCCCTGCCGCTACTCGCACGCGGCGCCGGCCGCCGGGGCAGCAGGCGCTTACCGGGACCACGACTTCACAGATAAAAATCATCCCGGACCTGCGCACTAACTCGCTCATCGTCGTCGCGAACGAGCCCGACACCGAACAGGTGAAATTCCTCGTGAGCGAACTCGACAAGCCGACGCCCGTGGAGGCCAACAACATCCACGTGTACCGGCTCGAGAACGCATTGGCCGAGGAAGTCGCGACCGTGCTGACCTCCCTGGCGACGACCGCCGCGCCCGCGGGCGCGCAGGCAGGCGGGCCGGCCCAGGCCATGCGCACTTTTTACAAGGACTTCTCGTTCGTCGCCGACAGGACGACGAACTCCCTCATAATCGTCGCCTCTCCGCAGGATTACGCGGTCCTCAAGGGCGTTATCGAGCAGCTTGACATCATGCGTCCGCAGGTACTGGTCGAAACGCTGATCGCGGAGGTCAGCATGGACTTCACGCGCGACCTCGGCATCAGCTGGCAGTTCGGGATTCCGAACGGTAACGACGAGGTCATATTCGGGGCGATGAACCCGATAGTAAGCACCGTGCCCGATATCGGCGACATAGATGGCGACCTGGACCTGGCTGCGCTCACCTCAAGCCTGCTGCCGAGCGGCCTGTCCCTCGGTTATGTGAACGTCGACGGCGACCTGCTTCGGGCGTTTGTCGAGATCAACGCGAATGAGACCGACAGCGATTTCAACGTGCTCTCGGCGCCGCACATACTTACGCTCGACAACGAAAAGGCAATCATCAACATCTCGGACAACGTTCCGTTCATAACCTCGCGGCTCACCGCCGACACCGGCGGCACCACCACCGACCTGACCCAGAGCGAGACTTTCGAGTATCGCGACGTCGGAATCATCCTGGAGATAACACCGCACATCTCGCCGGATCGCATGGTCAGATTGGAGATAGTGCAGAAGGTGAACGACGTGAGCCAGGTGGCGACAGGGCTGAGCGCAGGAGCCCTTACCGAGATCAAGCGCGAGGCCCAGACGACCGTAATAGTCAAGGACCGCCACACGCTCGTGCTCGGCGGACTCATGAAGGACAGCGACAACGTCTCGATCTCGAAGGTCCCGTTCCTCGGCGACATTCCGATTCTCGGGTGGGCCTTCAAGAACAAGTCGACCACGCGCGGAAAAAAGAATCTGCTGATCTTTATCACGCCGAGTATAGTGACCAATGTAGACGAGGCC
>CBDUSG010000079.1:0-9267 GCA_965369575.1 uncultured bacterium
CATAGCCGACGCAAGGATACGAAGTATCCGTGGATGGGGGCTCTGCCCCCCGCCGGCCATCGCGTCACGGTATAATATTTTTGACGATTCCCTTGCATTATTACGAAATTGTGGTATAATTATAGGTAACATTTGTCTATGGACAACATGGCTCATAGGTCAATTCGCGTATTCTTCGAGCTGGGTGGTCGAGGGCCGCGAACGGGAATCCAAGGACTAATGCGAAAGGGTTGATGACAATGAACAGGTTTCATGTCGGCTTTGCCTTCTTTTTTGTGCTGATACTGACCATCGCGCCGATTGCGCAGGCGCAGGATTGCCCCGACCCCGGCAGCGGCGCCGGGGGCGTCGAGGAGTTCGCTGCCGCGTGCGCGAGGACGGATTGCGAAGACGGCCCCGTTACCACCTGCAACGAGGAATTCAACATCGAGCTGGTGGGAATAGACCGCGATTTCGTACTCCACCTCGTCACATACACCTACGAGATATATAAGCCGCTTCCGGTCCCGGAAGACGTTTTCAGGCCCGATCTTTCGCATTGGGTACTGGGAGCCGACCTCGAGCGTTTTCAGGAATGTTTGGGCGAAGGCAAGACTCTTTCCGACCTTTTCGCCGCCTGCACCGTTGATGCGCTCGATGAGGGCATGGATTGCGGGCTGGTGCTGCCGGATCCGACCACGCAACTGGACGGTCTAAAGTTCGAAGGCTCGCTCGGCGACGGCCAGACTGAGACATACAGCCTCACGCTCGATGAGGACGCGCTGGCCGCCGGATTCGAAATTGCCGACGGCTGCATCGTCGCCGCGACAAAGGCCGGCGATCAGGATATCCAGAGAGAGCAGCGGCCGGTTCCCGGTTACGCGTGCGTGATCGGGCCCGTCTGCGTTGGCGAGCCGCCCGAGTTCATATGCCCGCGCAGCCAGGGCTACTGGAAGAACCACCTGAACGCCTGGCCGGTCGGTTCGCTCGTCCTGGGCGACGAGACTTACACGAAGGAAGAGGCGCGCGCGATCATGAGGACGCCCACGCGAGGCGACGCCAGCATCATCCTGGCGCGCCAGTTGATCGCCGCCAAGCTCAACGTCGAGAACGGCTCGAACCCCGATCCCGTCACCGAAACGATCGACGCCGCCGATGTACTGCTGAGCGAGTTCCCCGGCAGGCTGCCCTACGGCGTTCGCACATTTACACCGAAGGGGAAAGAAATGCTCAGGTTCGCCCGGGTGCTCGACGCCTACAACAACGGCTGGCTGACACCCAACTGCATTCCCCAGTAATCTGCCGATAATCGACCGGGAGAGAAGAGGCGCGCCCTCTTCTCTCCCCTTTTTTTCGCTGAAGACCTACCCTTTTTCGCGATGAGCGTGTACAATTGGGTCATACCGACTCAGGCGCCAATATATCGATACGAAAAAATGGTGTCGGCCGTCCGGGTGCGGCCGGTGAGAAAACCGGCAAGGAGGGGACACGATGACTGACAGGTTTGAGCATCAGACCTATCTTGTGCGCAGGAAGGTCTTCAAAATCTTCGGCGGGGCGTTTCACATCTACGACCCGATGGGGCAGGTCGCCTTCTATTCAAAGCTCAAGGCGTTCAAGCTGAAAGAAGACATTCGCCTCTACACGGGCGAGGATATGCAGACAGAGGTGCTCGTCATCCGGGCCCGCGGAGTGCTCGACTTCGGGGCGACATACGACGTCGTGGACCCGGCGACGAACGAGAAAGTCGGCGCCTTGAGGAGGAAGGCGCTGAAATCCATTGTCAGAGACGAATGGATTTTCCTCGATGCCGACGACAGGGAAATAGGTTTCATCAGGGAAGACAGCATGCTCCTCGCGATGGTTCGGCGATTGCTTACCAATCTTGTTCCCCAGAGGTTTCACGCCGAGATAAACGGGACGCTGGTCTGCATGATGCATCAGCGCTTTAATCCGTTCGTCCTAAAACTCGAGGTCGACTTCTCTCCGGATGCGGGCCGTTTGCTCGACAAAAGATTGGGAATCGCCGCGGCAGTTCTGCTGTGCGCCATCGAGGGCAGGCAGCAGTAGGAAGAGTGGATTATCAATCGGCCGTGGGAGCCGACCTCGTGGGGTATAAGCGGCGTTAATCGGCGATTTTGTTTCGAACACGGCGCGCCGCTCCGCTGCGGTTTATCTGTTGCGCTATCTCACTTGATCCCGCACAGCGCCTTGGCGAATGCTTTCTTTTGAGCGAGGTTGCCCTGTCGGTATATCATCACGCGCTGCGCCTGCGGCGAGCCCGCGCCGTGCATCGACTCGACCAGCGCGGTGCCCGCGGTCATGTTCTCGATCAGGCGGCACACCCTGAGGCGGTCGTCGGCCGATCCGACGGCGCCGGCCTTGTAATGCCTGTGCAGCAGCTCTCCGATCTCCTCATTTCGGAAATCCATCTCACCGGGCAGCGTCGCGATCAGGCCTCCTGCGATGTCGTGCGAGAGCCTCGAAATCTCGTAAATGAACCGCGTGACATTGTGCTTGCACACGTTCGCCAGGAGCGGGTCGACGATGTACGCGCCGGAATCGGTTTTCTTGCCTTCCGATGAGCAGGCGATCGAGCAACAGTAGAGAGTCTCGGTCAGATGCATCATCTCGGTCAGCTTGTCGCGCACATGCGAGGCCCTTGCCACTCCGTTCTGCTCCGCAGCGAGCGCGGTCGCGCCGGTGATGACATCGCTCACGCCTCCCTTGCAGCCGCCGTAGTTCTGCCTGTGCAGCGAGGCGAACCGCTCGACGAGCAGGCCGGAGAACTCGTATTCGCCGCACATGAACACGCGTTTCCACGGCACGAACACATCCTCGAGTATGATTATCGCCTCGCCGCCCACGAGCCCGAACGCGGGGTTGCCGGCGTCGATACGCTCGCCGAGCACCTTCCTGTAATCGTTCGCCTGCCTGCCGAACACCATCGTGACTCCGGGCGCGTCGGCGGGCACGGCGCACGCGACGGCAAAATCCTTATCGGCCTCTCGCAGGGCGGCAGTGGGCATCAGCAATATCTCATGAGAGTTCACGGCGCCCGTCTGATGCTGCTTCGACCCGCTGATCACGATGCCGTCCTCTCGCCTCTCCTTCACGTGAACGAACACGTCGGGGTCGGGTTGCTCGTGGGGCGGCAGCGAGCGGTCGCCTTTCGAGTCGGTCATCGCGCCGCAGATCATCAGGTCCTTCTCCTGCATCTCCTTCAGATACTCGATGAACCGCTGATGATAGTCCGTGCCTTTGTCCGCGTCGATGTCGTGCGTGGTCGCATAGACGGCGTTGATGCCGTCGAAGCCGACACAGCGCTGAAAGCACGATCCCGTCCGCTGCGCCAGGAACCGCAGCATCTTCACCTTCGTCAACAGGTCATCGGCGCTCTGGTGGACGTGCAGGAATCGGTTGATCGTCCTGCCCGTCAGGTGCGACTTCGTCGTCAGCAACGGCTTGCCTTCTTTCGTATCCGCGAGGCCATACGTCACCGCGGCGCAGCCCACATGGGGCGAGGTCGCCGGATGCCTGGTGACATCGTCGACCCTCTCGCCGAGCGCGTAGACCTTCGTCTTCATTTTTCGAAGGCTGTCCATATATTGTTTCGAGGTCATCATCGCGATGCTCCTTTCAGGAAAATATGAAAACTATGATAGCATAGCGTCGTGTCAACCGCGGCGAGTCGCCGCTGACAGCGGATACTTCGTATCCTTGCTTCACCTATGTGGCGCCAACCCGGGACAGGTTCTTGCTGAGACTGAATCAGTAAGCCCGCCTGTGAAACCACGTCTTTCTTGACACAGTTCTGTCGGGCGCGTTCACTGGCACAGAAACGGAACCAGCCGTCAATACCCGTCAGGAATAGAGATGCGCAGCATCTCATGTCTCCGGCGACTCGCCGGGGCGACTGGCCGCCGAGTTCGGGCTTATTTGCGGAACTGCACGATCTCGATGCGGCCGGAATCGCTGAGGAACATCGTGGCCAGAAGGCTCAGGGCGCTATAGACGAGGGCGGCGGCCAGGGCGACCCAAAAGCTGGATATGTAGAACCCTTTTACCATCGCGGAGGTCATCATAAAAAGTAAGGCGTTGATGACGAAGATGAAGAGACCGAGCGTCAGTATGGTGAGCGGAAGCGTGAAAATGACGAGGATCGGTCTCAGGAAAGTGTTGAGCAGGCCCAGGATTATTCCGGCAAAAATCAGGGACAGTGCGCCGGATATTTGGATGCCCTCGAACATCCACGCCACGAGCGCCAGCAACAGGAGGTTTATTATGAATCGCCCGACGAACCCCTTCATCTGATGGTCCCCGCAAGAAACATGTCGTATCCCGGCGCCGGACTGAGTGCGCAGGCTCAGGCGCCCAGCCGCCCGTCGGCCAGCCCCGCATCCGCGCCCTCGAGCAGCCCTTTCCGGTAGGCGTGCTTGACGAACACGGTGGGCGCGCCGCAAAGCTCACAGTCGGCGTCGTTGCCGAAGCAGCAGTAACGGCGAGTGAAGTCGTGCTCGATCGAGATGCAGCGCTTGACGACGTCGCAGTCGTTTACGGCCTCGCGCGCCGAATGCGACATCATAAGCTCGATCGACGGCAGCGGATTCACGACCAGATCGGGATAGTGCATCTTCAGCTCGATCACGCTTGCGACCGCGCTGTCGCGATCCTCGAGCGTCGACCAGCATCCATCGCCTCTGCTGCCTTTCAGGGGCGTGGCAAAGCTGATGTATAGGCCGCCGACGTCCCACTCGCCCACCTCCTCGGCGAATTGCTCGAGATGGAGCCCGTTCGACGGCGTCACCGTGTGCAATATCAACACGTCGGCTCGTCCCGAAGCGTTCTTCTTGGCTTTACGGAAGACGCCCTTGCCGCGAATCTCGTCGTTGACCGGCTCCGGCCCGTCGACGCTGACGCCGAACACAGCCGGCAGTCTCGGCAGCTCGAAGGTCCCGTTGGTCGATATGATGTTCTGCGAAAACATCGGCGTCGCCTTCTCGAGAATATCGAGTCTGAGCAACGGCTCGCCGCCGACCCAAGTCACCGACGTGATGTTGTGTTCGTCTTTCAGCGCGGCAAGTTTTTCGACGAACTCGTCGGCCTCCAGCTCGGGAGTCGAGGGGTGCGCTTCCCTTTGGTACCAGCAGTGACGGCACCGCAGGTTGCACCTGTTCGTCAGATTGATCGAGGCGTAGAAGCTCTTGTGTCCTGATTTCGCCATGGGACTTATTATAGCAGTCGAGGCGCGCGGATTCCACCACTTCGGCCTCCTCCGCAGACGAGTCGCCTAAGCACGCCGCAGGCAACCTGGGGAAAATGGCGGGTCGAAAGGGCCTCCCGCTCACGACTGGATTCTTCCTAAGTGTTGACAAACGAATTGCTTATGCTTGATTTCCGTTCCAGCTTATGCTAGAATCATGGTACCGGCGGCGCGAGCGCCGGAGGCGAAACGACGCCGGGCGGTTCTTGGGGGAATGGATAAATACAAGGGCAAATTAACCGTGCTGATGCCCGCCCATGATGAGGGCGCCGGCATCTATGACAACATCGGGGAGACGCTGAAGGTCCTGCAGGGGGGCAGCCGCGACTACGAGATAATCGTAATCGACGACGGCAGCTCGGACAACACCTACGAGGAGGCCGCTCGTTTCGCGTCGGAAAATCCCTGTGTCAAGCTGATTCGAAACCGGACAAACCTCGGCAAGGGCGGCGCCCTTCGCGAGGGATTCGGCGCGAGCACGGGCGACAGGGTGGTCTTCATCGACGCGGACCTGGATCTGCATCCGAGCCAGCTCCAGGTCTTTTTCGATCATATGCGGCGCGAAGGCGCAAGCGTGGTCATCGGCTCGAAACGGCATCCTCAATCCAAGCTCTACTACCCGTTTCACCGAAAGGTAGTAAGCGCGGTTTACTTTTTCCTGATCAAGCTGATGTTTCGGCTGCCGATCAACGACACGCAGACGGGCCTGAAGCTGTTCGAGCGCGAAGTATTGGAAAAGGTTTTTCCGCAGCTGCTGGTCAAAAAGTTCGCCTACGACCTCGAGCTGCTGGTGCTCGCGCACAGGCACGGCTACAAGATCGCCGAAGCGCCCGTCGTGGTAGACTTCCGCCCGAACATCGACAGGAAGATGAAACACTGGATAAGCCTGAGCGACATCCTCACTACATGGTGGGATACGATGGCGATCTTCTTCAGGCTTTACATTCTGAGACACTATGACGGAAAAAAACCAAAATAGAGACGGCGCTGCGGCCTCGAAGCGCAAGGCCGTCAAGCCTCCGAAAATTTCGATCATAATTCCTCTGCACATCTGCAGCGAGAGGTTCATAAAGGATTTTTCCCACTTTCGCAACCTGGATTATCCCGACTTCGAGGTCCTCATCGTCGCCGACGAGCCGACGTTGAAGGACGACGCAAATCCTTGGCTGGCAGACCTGAAGCGCCTCGAAAAACCGGGGCTGGTGAAGATATTGCGGACCGGCATGCGGATCTCGGGGCCGGCCGAAAAGCGCGATTTCGCGATCGGGAAGGCCGAAGGCGAGTTATGCGCGTTCATCGACGACGACGCCTATCCCCGGCCGGACTGGCTGCACGCGGCAATCAGCCATTTCGACGACCCGCAGGTCGGCGCCGTCGGCGGCCCGGGCATCACCCCGCCGGAGGACGACCTGCTGGAGCAGGCGGGCGGAGCCGTGTTCGCCTCTCCCCTCGGCAGCGGGCAGGTGCTGTACCGCTTTGTCCAGCGCAGGGCCCGCGAGGTGGACGATTACCCGGCCTACAACCTGTTCGTTCGAAGCGAGGTGCTGAAAGAGGTGGGAGGCTTTTCGAGTACTTACTACGGCGGCGAGGACACGAAGCTGTGCCTCGAGATTGTCAAATCCGGCAACAAGATCCTTTACAGGCCCGAGGTCGTGGTGTTCCATCATCGGCGTCCGCTCTTTTACGATCATCTCAAACAGATCGCCAACGTGGGAGTGCACCGCGGCTATTTCGCCAAGATGTATCCGGAGACGTCGCGGCGACTGTTCTATTTCCTGCCGAGCATCGTCGTGACGGCCCTGTTTTTCGGAATTCTTCTCTCCTTTTTCTCGAACATAGTCGCTGCGATAGTCTTGCTCAGCCTGGCGGGCCACTTCGGGATAGCCATGGTATCGACCATGCCCACCAGTCGGCTGAGCGTGGCGGTCCTTGGAGGCATCGGCATAATGCTGTCCCACATGGTTTACGGCTGCGCATTCATTCGGGGACTGTTGCTGAAGCGCCTGGACAGGTGAGGGGAGGCCCGATTGGAATCTCCCTTTATCAGCTTCGTTATCCCAACCTACAACTCCTCGCGCTCGATCGGGAAATGCCTCGAAAGCATCAAAAAGCAGAATTACCCCGCCGACAAGATCGAGATCATCATAATAGACGCCGGTTCGACAGACGGCACAATTGAGATCGCCGAAAAAATAGGTGTGAGCAAGATCCTTCCGAATCCGCTGAAAACCGGCGAGGCCGGCAAAGCGGTCGGAATCCGCGCTACCGCGGGCGAGGTAATCGGCTTCATCGACAGCGACAACATCCTCGATGGAGAGGACTGGCTCTCGAAGATGGTCTCTCCCTTAGAGAATCCCGAGATATTCATGTCCGAATGCTACGCGTTTTCTTACAGGCCGACCGACTCGATCGTGGACCGGTACTGCTCGCTGATGGGCATGAACGACCCTATTCACCTATTCATCGGCAACCATGATCGGCTGTGTACGCTCACCGGCAAATGGACGGGGCTGCCCGTTCAGATGACCGATCTCGGCGATTTCTATGAGGTCGTCCTCGCCAAAGAGAACGTCCCGACGATGGGCGCCAACGGCAGCCTGATCCGCAAGAGCGTTCTCGATGAAATGGAGCTTGGCGATTACTACTTCGACATCGACGTCGTCTACCAACTCGTATGCGGCGGGCACGAGCGCGTCGCCATGGTGAAAAAGGGAATCATTCATTTGTATTGCCCCGACCTACGCACCTTCGCCCGCAAGCAGAGGCGGCGCATAAACGACTTCCTCCACTATAAACGCCTCGGCCAGAGAAACTATCCGCACCATAAATATTTCTGGGGATACGCCAGATTCGCGGTCTGCTGCCTGCTGGTGCTTCCCCTGCTGGCGCAATCTCTCTTTGGCTACGCGAAAAAGAAGGACCGCGCGTGGTTTATCCATCCGATAATATGCTGGCTCACGCTGGCGGCGTATGGGTGGGCGACCGTCCGGTCCCTTTTCGTTACCGCCGAATTCGACAGACGCGACTGGAAACAATGATCGCCGGGCCGATGGACAAGAACACTGACGGAAAAACCGGACCAAAACGCGGAAAGATGCCCGATTGGGCGCCAAGCGCAGCATGCATCGTTCTCTTCGCCGCGCTAAGCGCATACTTTTTCCGCGGCGTGTGGAACCCGACCAACACGATCGACGGCCTCGACTCGTCGCTCTGGGTGCCGATGTTCGTGCAGAAATGGACGAAATGCCTTTTCATTCCCCGCTGGGCCCCGCATGATCTCGCCGGAGTGGCGCGGCAGTTCCATTTTCTCTCGCACTATCTCCCGATGACGCTCCTGCTGCCGCCGCACAGGTTCCACGGATTCCAGTTCATGCTCGACACGTTCCTGGCCGGCGCGTTCATGTTCGCATTCCTGCGCAGCCGCGGGCTCGGCCGCTTCGGGTCGCTCGTGGGCGGGCTGTCGTATCAGCTCGGAAATAACATGCTCACAACGGCGAGCCTGGGCGGGATATGGAAATTCGCCACGGCGTGCTGGGTCCCTCTGTTCCTGCTGTTCTTCTTCCGCATCGTCGAGGGCGGCCCTAAACGCCTGAGAAACAGCATCTTCGCCGGGGCCGCGCTCGGGCTGCAATTTCTCGCGGGCGAAATTCAGCTTGCATACTACGTCTGCATGCTGGCGCTCGCATATTTCGCCATAGAATCATCCGCCAATCTACGGAGCTCCCGCCGGGAGCAGCCGCTGGCCGAGTCCCTGAAAACCGAGGGCAGGCGCGTACTCTGGGGCGCGCTGTGCGCCCTGCTCGGCATCGTGTTCGCAGCCGAGGTGTTCTGCACCTATGCCTCTTTCGCACGCGGCATCGAGAATGTCGGGGTCAAGAGCGAGGAGGAGAACTGGAAGTTCGTTACCGAGTTCTCGTTTCCGCCGCAGGAAACCGTCGCGCTCGCTCTGACTGGCGGCGTCTTCGGTACAGACGCGTATCCGCGGACATATCAGGGACGCCCGATCAAACGCATCAGCGACGATT
>CBDUSG010000080.1:0-9195 GCA_965369575.1 uncultured bacterium
ATGGAAGATGGCTGTGCCCGAAAAATCCTATTTTCACGGACATTTTAGCCATTGTCGCAAACTGACGCATCGCGTCCAGCCAATCAAGAATATAGTTGTCCCGGCTCTCCGGAGAGCCGTGGCATAGCAGGATTTCGTCCTCCAGAATAAGCTGTTCGGGCAGACCTCGAAGATACTCCTTGTTCTTTTTCGTCAACTTTTTTCGAGTCCAGATTATGGCCTCTTTGGCCGCTGAGTTGAACCACAGCGGATCATCCAGTCCGCAGGCGGCGGCGTCATGATTGCCCATGATGCATTCTATATTCTCGCTCCGAAGAATGTCGACGCACTCATTGGGATTGATGTTGTAGCCGACGATGTCGCCCAGATGGACAATTCGGTCGACTCCCTGGTTACTGATCTCAGCCAGTACCGCCTCTAAAGCCTCGAGGTTGGAATGAACATCACAGATAACGGCATAGCGCATTAGTGCTCCCTACACAATTTCTCCCCGCCGGGAGAGCGGTAGCAGATGGGACATTTATGACCTACGGGGTCGAATAAAAAGAATCTATTTGGATAAATTCTCTTGGCAAAACGCATCATTATAGCACAAAACCCGGCAATTTCAAGCTCGATTCCCCACGGTCCCGCCTCACGCATTCATCAGTCCGACACAGCATGTTCAGATCCGGAAGATCTGCTCCGCCGTGCCGGATTAATCCGGCGGAGAGGAAAAGGAAAACGCTTAAACGGGGGACAGGGGTGATGATAAAAGCGCTCGGGGTCCTGTCCGCGTACGTCGGGGCGCGACGAACGGCCGGACCCTTTCTGGCGCGTCAGCTGCCGATCTTCTCTGCGTCCTTGAGAATCTTTTCGATCTTGCGAATCTTTTTTTTGGCCTTCCCGTATATCGGATCGTCCTTGGCTATCTTCTCGAATTCGGACCTGGCCTCGTCGTATTTGCGAGCCTTGACGAAGTTGACGCCGCGATTGAAGTTGCAGACCGATATCTTCAGGTTCAGCCTCTTGTCGTTTGGATAATCTTTGCTGACCTTTTCATATTCGGCCAGAGCGCTGTCATAATTTTTCATCGAGAAATAGAGATCTCCCATCGTTTCGCTCTGACTCAACGGGGCTCTGCCGGTCCCTTTCTTGCCGCCCTCGCCGGCATCGGGCGCCCCTTCTTCGGCGGCGAACACGCCTTCTTTGAAGCCTTCCATCTCGATGCCCTTGAGCGCCGATCTTTCGACGAGAATGCTGATGTGGTTGCCGTCAGTCTCCTTGGGCGCTATGAAAAAACGCCGGCATGTGGGATCGAACCGATGAAGCGTTTGCCCCTCGATGATTTTGCCGTCACCAAAAGCCACCCTGACATCCTGGCCTTCGGTCGGCGTTTCCGTGGCGGCGCTTGAAGTGGGATCGAATTCGCCGTCGAAATCCCTTACAATATGTATCGCCTTGACATCGGCGAAGTTCACGTGTAATCGATCCTGGCCGTCCACCGGTTCCAGAGGAACCAGATGGAAACCGAGCGAGTGCGGATCCAGCTTGTAAGTGCTGCCCTTGACAATACGGTCGTCTCTGAAGTGGACTATGAGCTTTCTGCCGCCCCTCGACTTGCGCGCCACACTGGAACGGCCGAAGGAAGCGCGCTTTTTATTCGGTTTGGAGGGCTTTTTCTCGCCTAACAGCCTCGAAACGATGCCTTTGCCCCTCTGTCCGGCGGCGGCAGCCTGGGCCTTTGCGCATTTTGTGCAGCGCTTTTCTCCCCTTGCCTCGTCGTTTAAGCATTCATCGCACCCGAACACGCCGCAGTCGGTGCAATATCCCACGACATCATTACTCGTGTGTACAGCGCACTTCATCGTTTCCCTCCATCGTGGATTATCGGAATTACCGCAAGCCACCCCCCTCGGGCGATATGCCCTAAGTCCCTTTTACCAAAACATTTTAACACGAAAGCCGATATTAGTCAAAGATAGCCGCCCGCATCCGATTCTCCCGCGGGACACACGTCTCGGGCGGGCCGTCGAATGCGCGATGGCGCGGTTGCAAAAAGGGGAGGCTTCGTGGTAGACTTCACTCCGGCCGGCATCGCATCCTGACCGAGTCGACAGGCAACTCGCCGGCACGATCTTAGTAGCGTCTTTCGGCATCATAATACTCCCGGCGATGAATAAAATGGCGGAAAACATTTCAGACGATCCACAGACCGCTCCGGCGCGTACCGTACCCCTAAAACTGGCGTATATCGTCACATTCGGATGCCAGATGAGCAGGCACGACTCGCAGATAGTCGGCGGTCTGCTCGAGAAGGCCGGATACGGCTCGGCCGAGACCCCCGAGACGGCCGACGTGATACTTTTCCACACATGTTGCGTGAGGGATCACGCCGAGCAGAGGCTGTACTCCAGGATTTCGCAGCTAAAGCGTCTCAAAGAAGCACGCCCCGACATCATTCTCGGAATCGGCGGCTGCGTCGCGCAAAAGGAAAAACATGCGCTCTCCAATAGATTTCCGCACGTCGACATCGTCTACGGAACGAACACGATAAACGACGTCGTCTCGCTTATCGAAAGGGCCGAACGCGGGGAGCGGCCCGTTGTAGAGACTCCCGAGGACGGTCCGGAGCCGAGATCGCACCTGGCCGGCGGCGAAGACCCCGCGCGCATCCACGCGTTTGTCTCCGTGATGCGCGGATGCGACAACTACTGTTCTTACTGTGTGGTCCCATACGTCAGGGGCCGCCAGCGCAGCAAGCGGCCGGACGAAGTATTCGAAGAGGCGGACGCGCTGGCGCGCCAGGGCGTTGTCGAGGTCACCCTGCTCGGACAGAATGTGAACTCCTACGGACAGGACCTCGATGAAAAGACCACCTTCGCGCGACTGCTCGAATCAATCGACGAAATCGCAGGGCTGCAGCGTATTCGTTTCACGACCTCACACCCGAAGGACCTCGGAGCCGACCTAATGCGGGCCATCACCGAGCTGCCGAAAGTATGCGAACATTTGCATCTGCCGGCACAGTCGGGCTCTTCCCGAATCCTGAAGTTGATGAACCGAGGCTATACATCGGATCAATACATGGAAAAGCTGGAAGCGCTCAGGGGCCTCGTTCCCGCCATAAGCATCACGACCGACCTGATCGTCGGTTTTCCGGGAGAGACGGATGAGGACTTCGGCGAGACCCGCAGGCTGCTCGAGCAGGCGCAGTTCGACGGAGCGTATATTTTCAAGTATTCACCGCGAAGCGGCACGGCGGCTGCCGATCTCGAGAATGTCCCGGACAAAAACACTATGGCGCATCGGCATCGCGCCCTGCTCGAGTTCCAGAAAGAGATCAGCCGAAACAGGCTGGAGACACTGGTGGGCGGCACACAATCCGTGCTGCCGGAAGGCCCGGACCCAAGGCGAGAGGGGCGCCTGATCGGGCGCACCCGAGGCCATCGTATGGCGAGCCTGCCGGGCGGCGAGGAACTTGTTGGAAGACAATTCGACGTCCGCATCGAGCGCCTCGAGGGATGGACCCTCATAGGAGGAGCCCCGCTTTCCGTCCCTGCGGCGGCAGAGCAAATATGAGCGAAAGCCCAAAAAACAGACGACCGCACCTCGAGCGTTTTCTCGCGCAAGCGGCGGCGCTCGCGCTGACCGCGCTCGCCTTGTCACTATATCCGCCGTCCGAGGCCGAGGGGCAGTGGTTTCTGTTCGGACGGGCACAGAGGCGATACGAGAAATGCGTCAATCTCCATACGACGAAACAATTCGAAGACGCCCGGCCCTGTATCCGGGTCTTTCTCGCCGATTATCCCAACAGTCGCTGGGTCGAGCATCTGCAGTTTCTCGAGGCTGCGCTCGAGACAAACGTTTACGAGGCGCAGGCGAAGATGCACCGGTTCGTGCAGGAATTTCCCGAGGGCCCATACTCCGCCGAGGCCGGCTTCAGCCTGGGCGAGCTTTATGAACTGACGGCCGATTACTCGAGCGCGCGAAAATCTTATCTGCAAGTGTATCGATACTTCCCGGAAAGTGAATTTAAAGACCGCGCCGCAGTGCGCGCCGCCAAGTGTATGCTTCTGAACGGCGAGATCGAGTCGGCAAATGAGCATCTCGAACGCTATCTCGCCGCCGAGCCGCCCCAGCCCTGGCGCTCGCGGGCAAAGGAGCTGTATGCCGACGCCCTGTTCGAGGTCGGAAGTTTGAGCGACGCCCAGAAGATATACAAGGATATCATCTCGGAGGCTTCAACGCCCGAGGAGGCCTCGCCCAACTGCTATCTCAAGATCGCAGGCGTTTACGAGAGCAGAGGCAACTACAAGGCCGCGTTCCAGGCCTATCGCCAGTTCCTGAACATTTTCCCCGATTCGATTCAAAAACCGGTCGTCGAGCGAAAGGTGGCCGAGTTAGCCTCGGTCTTGAAAGTTGATCTGTCGATAAGCGCCCGCCCGCATATCATCGAGGCGGGACTCTTCGAGTCGGAGCAAGATGCGATGAGGCTCGTGGGCAGACTCAAAAAGCTCGGATATCAGGCATATCTGGTCACCCGCAATATGGATCGCGGCGAGTATATTTCGGTCCGGCTGGGACCGTATGATTCAAGGGATTCGGCGCTCGCAGCCGCGGACAGGCTCAGCGACGAAGCCGGACTCGAGGTCGAACTCATGCCGCAGGGCGGGCTTTTCTGAACGGGAGCGGTCGAGTGGCGGACGAACTCACTCCGATGTTCAAGCAATATACCCGGATAAAGAACATGCACCGGGACTCCATCCTCTTCTTCCGCATGGGTGATTTTTATGAGATGTTTTTCGAAGACGCCAGGATCGCCTCGGAAATCCTCGACATCGCCCTCACCTCGCGCGATTCCAGCAAGAAGGAAAACCGGGTCCCCATGTGCGGGGTCCCCTATCACGCCGCCAGGAGCTATATCGCCAAGCTGATGCGGGCGGGTAAGACGGTCGCCGTCTGTGAGCAGGTCGAGGACCCGAGGCAAGCCAGAGGAATCCTCAAGCGCCAAGTAGTCCGTGTCATCACGCCGGGCACCCTCCTCGAGCCCGAGCTTTTGGAGGAGAACGCCAACAACTATCTCGCCGCCGTCTTCATGGCGGACGGCGCGATCGGAGCAGCCTTCGCGGACGTTTCGACCGGCGAGTTTCTTACGACCGAGCGCAAGGGCGCCGACATCAATGAGCTTGTTATCGAGGAGCTTCTCCGGATAAATCCATCCGAGTTTATTTTTCCGGCGACACAGATGGACTCGACGCTCAAGGCTCGGCTGGACAAACACTGTCCGGGGATTCCCTTAAGGCCGATCGAGGATTGGGCCTTCTCGCTCGCGCATGCGACCTCGCTTATCACCGGCCATTACGGGCTCCACTCGCTCACCGGCCTCGGACTCGACGACACCCCGCTGGCAGCCTCCGCCGCGGGCGCGGTCATGCATTACCTGAATGAAACCTATCGCGCCTCGCTCCGGCATCTGAGGCGGCCCGCTCCATTCGTCCGCTCCGAGCACATGATACTCGACTCGAACACCCAGCGAAACCTCGAATTGCTCCGCACGCTCCGCGACGCGAGCAAGAGGGGCTCGCTGCTGGGCGTCCTGGACTCGACGGTCACATCGATGGGCGGCCGCAAGCTCAGGGGATGGATCACCAACCCTCTCATGAACATCCGGCGCATTGACGCCCGGCAGGAGGCGGTCGCCGAGTTCGTGGACTCGCACAGCCTGCGGCTGAGAATCCGCGACACACTCAAGGAGGTCCATGACATTGAGCGCCTGCTCGGCAGGATATCCGGCCCCGGCGCGAACGCGCGCGACTTGATGGCTCTCAAGGACTCGCTTGCCGCGGCGCCTCCTCTCAAGGAGGCTCTCGAGGATGCGCAATCCGCAAAGTTGAAGCACATACGGGACTCTCTCGATCCGCTCGAAGATGTGACGTCGCTGATATCCGACGCGCTCGTCGACTCGCCGCCCGCAACGATGAACGAGGGGAACATCATCAGGGACGGCTACAGCGCCGAACTCGACAAGCTGCGGCTGCTGGTTCGCGACGGGAAGGACTGGATCGCGCGTCTCCAAAAGAGCGAGATTCGCCGCACCGGCGTCAATTCCCTGAAAGTCGGCTACAACAAGGTTTTCGGCTATTACATCGAGGTGACAAAGGCGAACCTCTCGCTCGTGCCCCCGGACTATATCAGGAAACAGACACTCGCCAACTGCGAGCGCTTCTTTACGCCCGAACTCAAGGAACGCGAGAGCGCGATCCTGGGAGCCGAGGAGAAGATGGCCGATCTCGAGACGGAGCTCTTTCGCGAGCTCAACGAAAAGGTCTGCGGCCACTCCGAGCGCATACAGACCAATGCCGAGCTGGTCGCGCAGCTCGACACGCTGCAATCGCTCGCGCATGTCGCAGCCACGAACGACTATTGCCGCCCGAAACTTACGGACTCGTTCGAGATGGAGATAGAGGAGGGCAGGCATCCCGTGCTCGAGCAGATCAACCTCGAGCAGCCGTTCGTTCCCAACGACGTCCGCATGGACGAAGAGAGTTCGCTGCTCATCATCACCGGGCCCAACATGGCCGGCAAGTCGACATGCCTGCGCCAAGTGGGCCTGATCGTCCTGATGGCGCAGATGGGCGGCTTCGTGCCCGCAAGAAGCGCAAAAATCGGAGCCGTCGACAGGATCTTCACGCGCGTGGGCGCCTCGGACAACCTCGTCGGCGGCGAGAGCACGTTTATGGTCGAGATGAACGAGACCGCCAACATCCTCAACAACGCCACGAAACGCAGTCTCATCGTGCTCGACGAGATCGGCCGCGGCACGAGCACGTTCGACGGAATGAGCATCGCATGGGCAGTCGCCGAACATATCCACGACCGCATCGGCGCCAAAAGCATCTTCGCGACGCATTACCATGAACTCGCCGACCTGGCTGAAAGCCTCCCAAGAGTAAAGAATTTGAATGTCGCGGTGCGAGAGTGGAACAACCAGGTGGTTTTTCTCTACAAGCTCATTGAGGGCGGCTCCGATCACAGCTACGGCATACACGTCGCCAAGCTTGCCGGACTGCCTGCCGAGGTCATCTCGCGCGCGCGGCAGGTGCTGGCCGAACTCGAGACCGCAGGCCCGCGGCGTGAGCAGGTGGCCGGGCCGGAGCCGGCGCAGATGCAGCTCTTCCAGCCGCCGCCGCGCTCGGCCGTCGAGGAGGAATTGAAAAAGCTGGATATCAACCAATTGACACCGCTCGACGCCCTTTCGAAATTGGCTGAATTAAGGGGAAAAATAAAGAATTGAAGGGAAAGGTGAGCAGATGAAAGCATACGTGCTGTTGAGTCTGGTACCCGGACTGGAAGAAAAAACTCTTTCACAGATTCAAATGATTACAGGCGTCCTCGAGGTCAACCCCGTCTTCGGACATTGGGACACCGTCGTCATAATCGAGGCCGATTCCCTCGACGCGCTCTCGCGGCTGGTCGTTCGCCAGGTTCGCGGCATACAGGGTGTCCAGGCGACCGAAACGCTCGTTGAAGGCCAGATTTGAGCGGCGGCGCTCCGAATTTTTGCTTCTCACGACATGAGTCGGCATGACTATTGTCGGTTTCGCCTGATAGCCCTAGAACATTACCCGATGTGCTGATTTGCCTGGCCCGCCTTTGCGGCGCCGTTTTTGTGACTTTTGTCATATGTGCCAACTAAGCGCTGCCCTTACACTTACAGGCAAAATGCGGACATGGTCTTCTCCGCGCTTCTTATTCGTTTCTCAAACAATATCGGATTTCAGCGGATCGAACCCGACAAAACCCGGAGGTCAAAATGAGGTCAACGACAATCGCTTTTCTGGCTGCTTTCGTCCTGGCGTTCATTCCACCCGGCGTCTCGACCGTCTTCGCGGAAGAAGGCGCAGAAGAGGTAGAGGCCGGCTGGCACGGAACATTTCATGACCATCTTGAAGAACACACCACCTTCTGGGACGGCAAGGGCAAGATCACGGGACAGATCCGCTTCAGGGCGGAGTCGTTCAATGATTTCGATTTCGACGACGACACCAGCACCGACAGCAAGGATGACGATTTCTTGCTCTCGCGCATCCGACTGGCGGTCGACCTGAAGCCCAACGAGATCATACGGCTCTATTTCCAGTTGCAGGACTCGCATCAGTTCGAGACAGACGTGCCTGCCGCCTTCCGCATCGGGCCGGCCGCGCGCGAGGATCGCGTGGATATTTATCAGGCATTCGCCGACGTAAAGCCGCTCCCGGACGTGCCGCTCACCGTTCGCGCCGGGCGCCAGATACTGACATACGGAAATCAGAGACTCGTCGGCGGGTTCGGGTGGAGCAACACATCCAGGTCTTTTAACGCGGTTAAGGTTATGTACGACCGGGAATGGTTCTTCCTCGATGCGTTCGGCTCGAACGTTGTCATCCCCGAGGATCGCCATTTCAACACCGAGTCGCACGACGACAACTTCTTCGGCCTTTACGGCGGCTGGCGGGAGTTTCCCGGCGGCGTCCTCGAGGCGTATCTGTTCATAAGGGACGACGACCGCGCCGGGCAGGGGCGCGAGATATACACGTTCGGCACGCGGCTCCAGGGCAATTGTCCGGCGAATGAGGCGATCGACTACTCGGTCGAGCTGATCGCCCAGATAGGCGACCTGCCGGCCGGCGTCGATCAGGAGGCTTTCGCCGCGCACGTCGGCGCGGGATACACGTTCAAGAATAATCCGCATACGCCGCGCCTGGGCATCGAGTACAATTTCTCGACCGGCGACGACGATCCCGCCGACGGCGACAAGGAGACCCTCGACAACCTGTTTCCTACCAACCACCTGCATTACGGCTACATGGACCTGTTCAGCCTGCGCAACATCCACAACCTCAGGCTCAGCGCCAGCGCAAAGCCGGTCGAAAAGGTGACGGTCAAGGCCGATCTGCACTTTTTCTGGCTCGACGACACGAGCGACGCTTGGTACAACGCCGGCGGCGGTGTCGTCCGGCCCGCCACGCCCGGCGCCGACGACTTCGTGGGCGAAGAGATCGACCTGACCGCCATTTATAAGCACAATACGCATCTCGCCTTCATGGCCGGTTATTCGCATTTCTTCGCGGGCGATTTCGTCGATGACACGGGGACCGACGACGACGCCGACTGGCTGTATCTGCAGGCGACTTTCAGCTTCTAGCAAATGGAAATTACCCCGGCGGCTGTGTT
>CBDUSG010000081.1:0-9088 GCA_965369575.1 uncultured bacterium
CTGATGCTCTACGGCGCGTATCCCGGCCCCGGCCTGGAGGGAAAGGTCGCACTGAGGCCCGCCCTGACGCTCGAGACATCGATATCTTTTCTCAAAGATGTCGAAGCGGGAACGCCGCTGGGCTATGGTTGCAGTTTTGTTGCGCCGCAACCGATGCGCATCGCGACGGCCAACGTGGGTTATGCCGATGGGTATCCGTGGCGGTTGTCGAACAAATCGAGCGCGCTCGTGCATGGAAAACGCGTGCCCATAGTCGGCCGGGTGAGCATGGATCAGTTGTTGATCGACGTGAGTTCGGCGCCGGACGCCGCGCACGGAGACACAATCACGCTTGTGGGCTCCGACGCGAAAGAGCGCATAAGCGCCGAAGACCTGGCCGAGTTGGCGGGCACGATTCCATACGAGATCCTGTGCGGAATCAGCAAGAGGACGCCGAGGCACTACGTGGGCGAATGATGCATATTCGCGCGTCCGCGGGAATCTTCGTAAAATTGGCGGACGAGTTTCCATAGTATCCGGATAGCATCTGGGCGATTTAAACTCGACATTGGGACGGAAAACATGCAAGGGAAGGTCAGGCTGAATGGATCCAAAAGGATTTGAGCAGGCGGTAGAGTCGATTCGGGCGCTGGAGAAGAATATCACGTCGGTGATTTTCGGCAAGCAGGACGTGGTTCGCCTGGCGATCGCGGGCCTGCTGGCGAAGGGGCATCTCCTGATAGAGGACGTTCCTGGGATCGGCAAGACGGCGCTCGCTCACGCGGTCGCCCGATCCGTGGACTGCACTTTTCAGCGAATCCAGTTCACCAACGATCTGCTGCCCTCGGACATCATCGGGGTGACGATATACAATCAGCACACGCAGGAGTTCGAGTTCAAGGCCGGCCCCATATTCGCCAACGTGATTCTCGCAGACGAGATCAATCGGACCACTCCGAAGACGCAGAGCTGCCTGCTGGAGGCGATGAACGACCTGCAGATATCGGTCGACGGCGTGACGTACCGGCTGCCCGAGCCGTTTCTGGTTCTGGCCACGCAGAATCCGGTGGAGTTCCACGGCACATATCCGCTGCCCGAATCGCAGCTCGACAGGTTCATGCTGAAAATAAGGATGGGGTATCCGCCGAGCGAGGATGAGAAGGAAATGGTGACCGGTCAGCAGGTTAACTCTCCCATTGACTCGCTCGAGCCCGTCGTAGACGCCAAAGACGTATGCGCGATGCAGAACATGATACTCGAGGTGAAGGTCGAGCCCGCGCTCGTCGAATATCTCATGTCCATCGTCGAGGCGACCCGCCACGCTTCGGCCATAGAACTCGGGGTAAGTCCTCGAGGCGCGATGGGCTATTACAAAGCCGCCCAGGCGAACGCGTTTGTGAATGGGCGCGACTACTGCACTCCCGACGACATCAAGGACCTGGCGGTTCCGTGCCTTTCCCACCGGATAATTCCCGCGACGGGGCTCGATGTCGAGAGCGCCCGCACCGAGATAGGTGAAAGGGCGATAAGCGAGATTCTGAACCGCATCCCGGTTCCGCTCTGATTTCCGCTGTAAGGCAAGGTGTGCCAATTGGCGCCGAGTTCCACCAAATCATCCAGCCTCGCGAAGACGACCTCGCGCGACACGCTGATCTATATTCTGCTGCTCGTCTCCATCGCGATGGCGGGTTTCAACACCGGCAACAACCTGCTGTACCTGGTCTCCGGCGTGATGCTCTGCAGCCTTCTTGTCTCATACGCTGTCGGCCGCGTTAATCTCTGGCGCCTCGAGGCGCGCAGGCTGCTCCCGAAGTATGCCTTCGCCGGCCATCCGTTCAGGATGGCGTTCGAGGTCGCCAACAAAAAAAGGGTTTACAGGTCGTTCGGCCTCAGCCTCGATGCGGGAACGGCCGGGCGAGAGCCCATGTTTTTCGTGTCGATAGAAAACGGAGGCGTCGAAGTCAGGAGCCTGGAGATTCAGCTCGACCGCCGGGGGGTATGCGTGTTCGGGCCCATCGTGCTGAGGTCCGCCTTTCCTTTCGGGCTGTTCCGCCTCAAGCATAGGGCGGCCGAGGCGTGCGAAATGATCGTTTACCCGCACATATGGGACATCGAGACGGCGCCCGGCGGCTCGAGCCACCTTCGCGACGAATTTCCCACTCACTTGAAGGGGCCGGGAAGCGGTCTTTACGGTTTTCGCGAATACAGGCACGGCGAGGAGGCGACGAACATCAGTTGGAAGCTATCGGCCAAGCTGGGCAGGCTCATCGTGAGGGAAACCGAGCACGAGGAAAGGCATCGGGTCTGCATAGTCTTCGACAATGCGATAAAAGACGATCATTCATCCGCGCTGGAAGCATTCGAGCGGGCGGTCAGCGATGCCGCCTCGCTCGTATGGTATCTGTGCAGGAACAACTACTCCGTGAAGCTTGTCACGCGCGACAAGGTTGTCGGCTACGGAAGCGGACCGGAGCAGATGCACAGAATGCTGGTCGTGCTTGCGCTGATAGTGGCGGCCGGCGCCGATGATGAAGGGCTCGTGGCGGGCAGGGCCGTGTTCGAGGGGGGCGTCGGAGTCCTGGTGACCGGCGCCGATGCGAAGGCCGCCGTCCGAAGAACCGGCGGCGTCTTTTCCGTCGTCATGTCCGGCACAAGCGGGATTGAGAGGCCGTGAATACCCATACGCAACTCAAGGCATGCGCTTATCTGCTGTCTTTGCTCGGGCTGTGGTCCGTCACGGCGACCGAGTATTTCTCACCCTTCTGGCCGATAGCGTCGACCGTCATCGTCCTGGCGGGCTGGTTCTACGAAGGGCCCAGAGAGAGGCTCACCGCCTACCGACGCGTCTGGATGGTGCTCGGACTGTGTGCGTTCATTTTCTTTCCCCTTGAAATGCTGTATACGCGCAGGCTGCTCGTGCCCGCCGTGCACATCGCGATGTTTGCGCAGGTCTATCTCCTGTTCAACCCGAAAAGCATGAGAACGTATCGCCAAATTTTCATCGTCAGCTTCGGTCAGGTGCTTGCCTCGACCAACCTGACAAGCGACATGGCGTTCGCGGTCATCCTGGCCGCTTACTGCATCACGGCCGTTTACGGCATCATGCTCGTGCAGCTGTTGCGCGGACTCCGGGACTCCGACGCCGGTCCCGTGCCGGATGCGAAGGCGCCGCCTCAACTGTTCGCTCTCTCCGTGGTCCTTTCGGCGTTGCTGCTTCCGCTGACACTCGGTTTTTTCTACAGCGCGCCGAGAATGCAGTACGCATTTGTCGCCGGCGGCAGGAGCGACGAAATCCTCAGGCAGATGAAAAGCGCCGGGGCGCGCACCGGTTTCGGCAGGACGGTTGAGCTTGGGTCCTTCGGACGAATCCAGCAGGACCAGACGCTTGCGCTGCGGGTGGAGCTGCCGGACGATGAAGGCCCACTTCCGGGCGTTCGCCGCTGGCGCGGAGGAGCGCTTAATATTTACGACGGAACGACCTGGAGTTCAAGCAGGGACTATTTTGCATACTACAGCGGCGCGCGGTGGCGGACGAGCAACAGGAACTCGGGCATGGTTTTCTCTCGCGGCGATGACATTTTCATAATGAACGAGCAATTCGCCCAGTACGGCTCGGCCCTGGAACTGGACTCCGACCCGAGACTGCAAAAGCAGATTTTTTACATCGAGGTTCCATATTCCGAAGCGATATTCGCCGCATCCAGACTCATGGCCGTCCAGGGATCTTTCAAATTCGGGATCGATCAGGACTTCAACAGGTCGTTCACGATACGCAACAGGGAGGCCATGCCCGATTTCATCAGCTATACCGCATATTCAGAAATCTCTGAGCCGGACGAAGCGGTCCTCAGGGAGGATTCCTTCGATGCGTTCCGGGAATTGCTCGAGGACCAGGGCTCGGGAGATTATGTCCGAACCCATTACTTGCAGGTGCCGCCCGGCCTCGACCCGCAGATCCGGCGTCTGTCGCTCGAAGTAACGAAAGACGCCGCCACGCCTTACGACAAGGTGGAGGCCATCAGGGATTTCCTCGAGACCCAATTCACTTACAGCCTGGACCTCGGAACGGAGGTAGTCGAGGACCCGCTGTCCCAGTTCCTGTTCGTCAGCCGGAGGGGCCATTGCGAGTATTTCGCGACTGCGATGGCCCTGATGACACGCATGATAGGTGTGCCTGCGCGCATCGTCAGAGGCTTTCAGCGGGGCGAATGGAACGGGGGCGGCCGGTTCTACGAGGTGCGCCAGCGCGACGCTCACGCCTGGATGGAGGCCTATTTCCCGTGCTGCGGCTGGGTCGAGTTCGACCCGTCGCCCCGGGCGGTCGCGGACGATTACTTCGAACAGCGCCGCTCGCCCATTGCGCGCGCGTTTGAAAAAAAATTTCTCTCGCTGCAGATATTCTGGCGCAAGCACGTCGTGGGCTACAACCAGACAAGACGGCTGCGACTGCTGGAAAAAGTCAAGGACGTCGCCTTGCGCGATGCCCCCCGCCTTTTAGGCTCGCTGCTCGCAAGACTCGCAAAGACGGCGCTCAACCTCGCAGCTGATCATGCGGCCGCTGCCCTGGCCGCGGCCGCAGTGCTGGCGGCCATCCTTGTCGGATACAGAAAACGCTTCCTTTTGCCGGCATTGCCGTGGCCCTCGCCACGCCGAAGGCGGATCGGAGCCGGAACAGTTTTCTATGAACGAATGTTGGCGCTGCTGGAAAAAAGAAAGATATATAAAGCCGCCCACATGACATCGCTCGAATTCCTCGAGCATCCGCCCTTGCGCGAGCACCAGATGTTTCCCGAGATCGAGTTGCTGACTTCCATCTATTACCGGGTCCGGTTCGGCGGCGACGCGCTTGCCGGAGACGAAACGGCGACGATCAACGACGTCTTGAGGCGCCTCAAGCGATCAAACGGCGAACTGCGCCGTCGGCAAGCCGAGCGAAAGCCCGGGTCGTAGGCGCCGCGCCGGATTATTGCGGACGCAGATGTCGGGGCCGGGCGCCGCCGACATGAAAGTTTCGTCAAGGCGCGCATTCGAGACAACGTGCGATCACCCGTCCCGGAACTCCTCGATCGTCTCCCTGGCCACTTTCAGGGCCTCCAGAGCCGACGGGAAGCCGCCATAGATGGCGACTTGCACGATAACCTCGCCGATCTCCTCTTTTGTGGCCCCCGCCTGGAGCGCATAAATGATGTGCCCTCGCAGTTGGGCGGGCCGATGCAGCACGGTCAGGGCGGCTATGGCGCAAAGCTGGCGCGTCTTCCACGGGATCACCGTGCGCGAGTACATCTTGCCGAGAATGAAATTGCCGACGATCTCGGCCAATTCCGGATCGAAGAAATCCATAAGCTCCTGGAGACCGGCGACCCGATCCTCACTCATGCGCTCGCGGGCGGTTTTTCGCGCCGCATCATCGATTCGATCTTCCATCTATGACTCCTCGTGTTTGGTTTGGATGCCTCTGGTCCCGCACGTCTGACGATCCCGCGAAGACGCCGGTCGAGAGTATACGCCGCCGCGCCGCGAGCCGCATCGGTCAGGGTCGCGGGAGACGCTCGTCGACCGGCAGCAGCTCGACCGTCTTTTTGTGCGGTTCCGCCTGGTACCAATAGGCGGTGCTCGAGTAATCGTGTCCCATGTCGTTTGCGTGGCCGTGCTCGATAGAGAACAGAAGCGACCGCTGGAAAACGATCGGGTCCTCGATGTGATAGCGGTACATGGAATGCTTGCCGGTGTAGTCGTCGTTGCCCTTGAGGTGGTATCCGTAGTATGGCGTGCAGAAGGTTCGCTTCAGCTCGTTATAGTTCCATGCGCCGCCAAAGTAGTCTTCCGTCCCGGTGCCGTGGATGGCGGGCGGCCACTTCTCGCCGTCGATGAAGAACATGTCGTCGCCCTCTCCCCACCAGCCGGGCGCCAGCGCGTCAATGTCGATGTGGCATCCGACATAATGGCCGCGGCCCTGCGCCTCGAGCACGACATAGTTCTCCCTGCCGTCGACATTCTGCTCGCCGGGCAGTTCGGCCGGCGTGCACGGGTTCTCGCGGCGCCACTGCGCGTGAAAGGTTCCGAGCCCTTCGGGAAGGCGGTCGTGGATCTCATAATCGACGTAGAAATAGAAGATGCACGGACCGGCGGAGCCCTGGTTCTCGATTTCTATCTTCGCGCCTTTGTAATAAGGCATGGGGAAAAAGCAGTTGAAACCACGGTCGAACATGGAAAGCGGCATCGAGTCGAAATACGTTGTCGCGGCGTGGCCAAGCCCGAAGAAGTCGCCGATCGGCGCCTCCACGCTCGGCTCCCTCTCGCCGTCCCAGAACATCCTTATGACGATCCTGCGCAGGCAGGCGGGTTCCTCGCTCCTGAGCGTCACCCAGATATGCTTGATTATGCCCGGGCCCTCGAGGTCGGCGATGACCTTCTTCTCGCCCGCATAGAAAACCCAGAAGTCGGCGTTGCCGCCCGTCGTGTCGAAGCTCGATGCGCGCGCGTTGCGATGGCTCCTCAGCGCCGCCAGGCCTCCGAGCGATTCCGAACCCGTCAACATTCGACCACCTCCCCTGACATCATTGTTCTTATTCGGCTGCGTTTCATTTCCCCGAGATTTCCGCCGGACGCCCTTTAACTGCGCCGAACTTCCCCGCGGCAGGCGCCTGTCGAAAATCACGATGCGGCGACTATATCATCGCGGTGGCATCGATGGCAACGAAAACATGGTCGAAACAGCCAATGCCCGCGGCCTCGACGACGTTACGCCGGGCGGCGTCCGCGCATTTGCGCACGCCCGCAACGGTGTGCTATCATTGGGCCGCCGTCAACGTTTTCGCCATCGCGTCAAGCGTCTCCGGGGAACAAAATGGCCAGAACCGGTTTTGTCTATCACCCCATCTATATGGAACATTTCGCCGGGACGGGCCATCCGGAGCGTCCGGAAAGGTTGGCAGCGGTCATCCACGCCCTCGAAGACAGCGGCCTCATGGATTCCCTCGCAAGCCTTACTCCCTCGGCCTGTCCGCGGGAATATGTCGAAGCCGTCCATACTGCGCGGCTTATCGATTCGATAGAAGATATGTGCGGTCGGGCCCCGGCGTACGTCGACCCGGACACGGCCGTATCGGAGAAATCCTTCGAGGCGGCCATGTTTGCCGCCGGGGCGGGTGTTGCAGCCGCCGACGCCATCATGGAAGGCGAAATCGGCAACGCTTTTTGCGCCGTCAGGCCGCCCGGCCATCACGCCGAGAGCGATCGCGCGATGGGCTTTTGCCTCTTCAACAACGTGGCGATTGCGGCTCGCTACCTGCAGCGTATCCGGGGGATCGGTAAGGTTCTGATAATCGACTGGGACGTTCATCACGGCAACGGGACCCAGGAGATATTCTACGAGGACCCGACGGTCCTGCTGTTCAGCTCTCACCAGTATCCTTATTATCCGGGCACCGGCAGCATGGAAGAGGGCGGAAAAGGCGAGGGCGAGACATTCACGGTCAACGCCCCGCTCAGGGCCGGCTGCGGCGACAAGGAATATCAGGATACGTATGCCAAGATGCTCCTGCCTGTGGCCGACGTGTTCGAGCCCGACTTCGTGATCATATCAGCCGGCTTCGACGCCCACGTGAGCGACCCGCTCGCCTCGATGCGGCTCACCGATGACGGTTACTCGGCCCTCACACGGATGGCTGTGGATATAGCGCGCAAGCACTGCGACGGCAGATTGATCTCCATGCTGGAAGGCGGCTACGACGCCGCTCTCGGCGCCTCTGTCACGGCTCACATAAAGGCGCTGGGCGGCGGGCATTGAACGTTTCAGCGGCGGTAAAGCATATTTGCTTTCCGGAACAAGGAAAGGCTCAGGCAATGCAGAGAACGGTTGACTACTTCGAAAAACCCGGCCCTCGCAACTCGGCGCGATGCATTGAAATAATGAAAGCGGCCGTGCTCGATGAAGGAATAAAACACGTGGTCGTCGCCACGACGGTCGGCGACACCGGCGCCGCCGCGGCGGAGGCTCTGGCGGGCACGGGGGCAAACGTGGTCGCGGTGACCCACAGCGCCGGTTTCAAGGCGCCGAACGACATCGAGCTGAGCGAAGAGAACAGGGAGAGGATACTTCGGGCGGGCGGAAAGATTTACACGGGTACGATCCTGACGCACTCAATCGAGACGTCTCTCGCGATGCAATTCCAGGGCGTCTTTCCCACGACCCTCGTGGCCCTGACACTGAGAAGACTCGGCCAGGGAATGAAAGTCGTCTGCGAGATAATCATGGAGGCCTGCGACGCCGGCCTGATACCGGAAGGGGAGGAAGCGCTGGCCGTGGCCGGTACCGGCAGGGGGGCCGACACTGTGTGCATTTTGCGGTCGGCCGCCTCCAAGAGATTCCTCGAGCTCAAGGTGCTGGAGATACTGGCAAAACCCCGCGAGTAGCTATCGGGAAAAGGAAGCCGTCTCGAGCGGCCTTTCCGCATTCGCAAAAACCGGGAGGAGATAAATGCGTCACCAGCAAATCCTGCGTCGGGAAGACGTCTTGCTCATGGTCGTGGATTTTCAGGAAAAACTGCTCGCGGCATTTGAAGGACCACACGGATTTCTCCGAAACTGCGTCAAGCTCATCAAGTTCGCCAAAATTTTGGGGCTCCCGATAGTCTGGACCGAGCAGTACCCCAAAGGACTAGGGCCAACCGTCGGCGAAATACAGCAGGAACTCTCCCACTCGCACCCAGTCGAAAAGCTGAGCTTCAGTTGCTTCGGCGAGCCTCGATTCGTCGAGTCGCTCTCGGCCAATCCTTCAGCGCAGCTCATGATCTGCGGAATAGAAACCCACATATGCGTGGCGCAGACGGTCCTCGACGGAATCGATTGCGGATACCAGATGCACGTGATCGAAGACGCGTGTGGATCCAGAGCGGAGCGGGATCATGTCGCGGGCCTGCGCAAGATGGAGGGTGCGGGAGCCGTCTTGAGCTGTACGGAGATGGCGATGTACGAAATTCTTGAAAGATCCGACGCCAAGGAATTCCGTGAAGTTCTGCAACTTGTTAAGTGACAAGCAGTTGCGATGCGCCGGGCGGCCGGCGTCGGAGATATTCCACAATTATCCGAGAAAAATATCCAGAAAAGT
>CBDUSG010000082.1:0-8969 GCA_965369575.1 uncultured bacterium
TTTTCGAAGGCCTCGGTGTATACAATGCCCCGGACGTTGCCCTCGGCGATGACTTCGTCCGACTCCAGCAGAATTATGATCTTATTGGCGCTGAGTTCGCCGCGGGCGTCCTTGACGTGGGGGTCCACGAGGAGTTCTATCACGTTGTCCTCGCCTCGATAGACGGCCAGCTCGGTAGTTGCCACTGTGCCGAGCCGGCTGATTCTGACGCGTCCTTCGATCTCTATTTTCGTTAATTTCTTGAGGTCCTGCTCGTAGAATATCGTGAGCTTGTCGGCCTCGATCCGGGTCTCCTCGCCCGCTTCATCGACGAGGACGATTTCGACCGAGCCCTTGAACACCTGTGGCTTGTCTTTTTGCCGTGTCAGAGTCATGGAATCGGCGTGGATAAGCCTGAATTCCTCGATTTCTGGAGCGTCGGCGGGCATCCCGGGCAGGGGAGAGCCCTCGGCGCCCGAGGCCGCGCCGCAGAAAGTCACAACCGCGAGAAATATCGCGCACCAGAGGCCTGTTTTCATAAACCCATGTCTCCCTGATGTATTACTCCGCCGACCTGGTAGATTCTGACCGTCTCGGCAGCCGGGAAAAGCTCGAATCCCGTCCCTCTTATCGTGGAGCCGCCTCTCGATATGGTGACCTCGCCCTCTCCGGTAAGGACCTGCTCTTTCTGGTCCCAATGGATCGTCGAGGTCTCGACGCGGCCGCCGTCCGAGGTCGTGACCGTGACGTTTCCGCTGAGCGTCGCGTCCTGGCCGACGTGGTCATAAATTCCGGCATCGGCGGTGACGATGGTTGTCCTGTCCTCGTCGGCGTAGTAAGTTATCTCAACGCTCTCCAGTTGTACCGGCCCGTCGGTCGTCTGCGCCACCGTCTTGGCCTCGAGCCTCCACTGAAGCTCATCTCCCTTGCTCCGCGAATATCTGACGTCCTGCAGCTCCTGCGTCACCTCGAACAGCGGAACCGAATCCTCGACGTCGGCCCGCTCGAAGCCTTGCCGGGCGACGAGTTTGGGGGGCTTGTCGCTGCAGGAGGCCGCCGCGACAGACACGGCGAGTGCCGATAAGATAAACAGAAGCAGGGATTTCCTCATGTCTCCCATTTTAGCCCATATGTCCGCGTATTACAAGCTCGCCGACCGCTCTAAAATCGATTGCGTACGCCCGACTCGCGCGCCGCGCCGCGACCGCTCGGGGCAGGCGGGTGTTGTTATTGCCTGTTTTTCTCATGGATCAGCCGCAGGCCGATCAGTGTGAGCAGCGGGCTGACTTCATCGATTTCGCTGGAATGCTCAGCTATGATCTCGGCGTTTCCGCCGGTCGCGATGACCTTCGGGCTGCCGTCCATTTCTTTTTTCATGCGCCGAACCATGCCGTCGACCAGTTCGGTGTATCCATAGACGAGTCCGGACCTTATGCTCGACGACGTGTCCTTGCCGATCACGGTGCTCGGGGCTATGAGTTCCACGCGATGCAGCTTTGCCGCCCGCTGAAACAGCGCCTCCGCCGAGATCGTTATCCCCGGCACGATGGCGCCGCCCAGGTACTCGGCGTTGGGCGAAACGGCGTCGAAAGTGGTCGCCGTACCGAAATCCACCAGGATCAACGGGCATCCGAAAAGGTGCATGCCCGCCACGGAGTTGACGATTCTGTCTGCGCCCACCTCGCGCGGGTTGTCATACAGAATGGAAAGCCCGGTCTTTACGCCCGGCTCGACCACGAGCGGTTTGGTCTTGAAATATCTCGCGCAGATATCCTCGAGCACTCCCTGCAGCGGCGGCACGACCGACGAGACGCAGATGCCGTCAATCATGTCGGTATCGAGGTCGGCCTCGCGGAAAAGGTTCCTCAAGATCACCCAGAGCTCGTCGCCCGATCTGCTGATGTCGGTCGAGAGCCTCCAGTCCACCAGCAGCTCAGTCCCGTCGTATACACCTATCACCGTTTGCGTGTTGCCGACGTCTATCACGAGTAGCATTGTCGAAAACTCCTGTTCGGGGCGGGCCGCCCCTTCGAATGATATTTCAGAGTCGGCGGCGACTCGCCGCACGTAATATTGTAACATCTCCGTAGGAGATCGATTTCAAAACGCCGCCGCCGACATCGAGGATGAGTGAACCGTCGTCGTCGACGTCGCGGGCGACGCCCTCGAGACGCTCATCTCTCAACTGTACCGTGACCCGCCTGCCCAACGTGCAGGAAAGCTTGCGCCAGAGCCCGAGAATATCCTCGCCGCCTCGCTCCTTGAAATCGACATACAATGCATCGAGTTTCCTGAGCACGCGGCGGAACACCTCCGGCCGGTCCAGAGCCTTGCCGGTTTCGATCCGCATAGATGTCGCAAGGTCCCGCACTTCGGCCGGAAATTTCGAGCGCGTCTGATTTACATTGAGTCCGAAACTGGTGATGAGAAATCTGACGGCGTCCTGCTCGGCCACCAGTTCGGTGAGCGCGCCGCAAATCTTGCGTCCGTCGACAACGACGTCGTTGGGCCATTTGATCCGGGCGTCGAGCGAGTATTGTTCCTTCAATACCGTTGCCACCGCCACTGCGATCAGCAGCGTGAGCTTGGGCGCGTCGCGCGGCGGGATCGAGGGCCGCAAGACGATCGATGTCCAGATGCCGACCCCTGCCGGCGAGCTCCACCTGCGTCCGAGCCGGCCGCGCCCGCCGCTCTGCGATTCTGCGACAACCACCGTGCCCTCGCGGGCGCCCCGGCGCGCGAGCGACGAAGCGGCGTCGATGGTCGAGGGAACGGATTCGAACGATACGACCGATACGCCGATGACGCGCGTGCCCAAGCCGATCTCGATGTCGATGCCGACAATCTCTTTGGGCCCGCCATCGAGGCGGTAACCGCGCCCGGCGGCCGAGTCGATGCGGAATCCCTTCTGCCGCAGCGCCTCGATCGCTTTCCAGACGGCGGTTCTCGACACCCCCAGCCGCCGGCTCATCGCCTGGCCCGAGATGTGGTCGCTCTTCTCGGAGCGCAGTATGCCAAGTACTTCTCGTTCCAGGGGTGGGTCACCCCTTCCTTATAACATTTCAGACGGTCATCAATCGAATGCTCGCCGCGACTCAGCCGGAGATATCGAGTGAGATGTCAAGCGCGGGCGCGGAATGCGTGAGTGCGCCGATGGAGACGGCATCGACTCCTGTGGCCGCTATTTTTTCGATGTTTCGCAGTGAGACGTTTCCCGAAGCCTCGATGAATATTTTCTTCTTCGAGCGGCGGACGATTTTGACCGCTTTCGCGAGCGTTTCGACGTCCATGTTGTCCAGCAGGACAGCGTCGGCCCCCGCGCGCACGGCCTCCTTCACCTGGTCGAGAGTTTCGGCCTCGACCTCGATCCCCTGCAGGTGTCCTGCCGCCGCCCGGGCCGACGCAACGGCCTCGGCCACTGCGTCGCGAGTCCCCATAAATTTCAGATGGTTGTCTTTTATCAGCACGGCATCGTAAAGGCCGAACCTGTGGTTCGAGCCGCCGCCCAGGCGCACGGCGTATTTTTCCAGGATTCTCAGGCCGGGAGTCGTCTTCCTTGTATCCAGTATCTTAATGGGTCGATCGCCGGCGGCATGGACGAACCTGGCGGTCAGTGTTGCGATGCCGGAGAGACGCTGCAGAAAATTGAGGGCCACCCTCTCGGCTTTCAGTATCGAGGCGGCGGGACCGGAAAGCCGGGCCAGAACGGAATTTTTGGAAACGCGAGCGCCGTCCTCGACAACCGGTTCGAAACCGACGCGCGCATCGAGCCGCCTGAAGCAAAGGCCGGCGACGGGCAGCCCGGCGACCACGCCTTTGGCGCGAGAGACGATCTCGGCCTGCGCCTGCGCGCCGCGCGGCACGACGGAGTCGGTCGTGACGTCGCCCGTTCCGAGGTCTTCGTCCAGGGCCTCGTCGACCAGGCGGCAAACTCGAAGGAGGTTCATTGGAGGCCTCCGCCTGCGGGGATACTATGCCCTGCTCGCGCTCGCCTTTTTCCCGGCCTTTCCCCGGTCGGCCTTCGAGCGCCTGCGGGAGAAGAATTGCTGCCAGATGACGAGCGTGGGGCTGGCAATGAATATGGAGGAATAGGTTCCGGTAAGCACGCCGATGAAGAGCGCGAACGCGAAATCGCGCGTGACCTCGCTTCCAACAAGGTACAACACGAGTACGACTACGAGTGTTGTCACCGAGGTGACGATCGTGCGCGAGAGCGTCTCGTTTATGCTCATGTCGACGAGCTTTTCGAAATCCTTGCCGCGTCGCATCCTCATGTTCTCGCGAATACGGTCGAACACGACGATGGTGTCGTTGATCGAGTATCCGAAGATGGTCAGCAGCGCGGCGACGACCGGCAGCTGGATATCGCGTCCCGTCAGCGCGAGCGCGCCCATGGTGATGAACACGTCGTGGAAAAGCGCGAGCACCGCGCCGATAGCGAAGCGGAACTCGAACCGGAACGATATGTAAATTATGATGCCGATCGTGGAATAGAGGATCGCCAGCAGGGCCTTGCTCTGCAGGTCCTTGCTCACCGCCGCGCCCACTTCCTCCGTTCGTTCGACTTCGAACGGAACGCCCAGGTTATCGCGCAGCGCACCCGAGATTTTCTCTCCCGCGAGCGCGGTGCCGTCCCCGTCGCCCGACGCATCGGACGCGTTCGGTTGGACCCGCGTGCGGATGAGCACGTCCTTAGGAGTGCCGTATTGCTGGACCACGGTTTCCAGCAGACCCGCCTGCGAGAGAGCGCCCCGTACCTCTTGCGTCGAGACCGGCCTGTCGAAGCGAACCTGGACAATCGTTCCCTGTGCGAAGTCGATGCCGAAGTTATCGCTCCCGCGCACGAGGAAGGTCCCCATGCCGATCGCGATGACGATCGCAGAGGCGGTCATCCCTATATAGCGTCTGGGTATAAATGCGATTTTGGGCTGATGCAGCGCCTGGAGCATGCCCAGCTTTGATATCCAGCGGCGCTCGGTAAGCAGGTCAAAGATCGCGCGCGTGACGAAAAGCGCCGTGAACATGCTTATGATGATACCGACACTGAGCGTAACGGCGAAACCCTTGATCGGACCGGTGCCGAACTGGAACAGCACGACAGCCGTTATGAGTGTGGTGATGTTGGCGTCGAGAATAGTGAGAAGCGCTTTCGAGTAGCCGGTGTCGATGGCCGAGCGGATCGTCTTCTTCTTGAGCAGTTCCTCGCGGATGCGCTCAAAGACGAGCACGTTGGCGTCGACGGCCATGCCAATGGTCAGGATGATGCCTCCGATGCCGGGCAGCGTGAGCGTGGCCCGGAAATACGCCAGGAACGCCAGAAGACCGACGACGTTCATTAACAGCGCGAAGTTGGCTATAGCGCCCGCAACGCGGTAGTAGATGATCATGAAAATGCCCACCAGAGCGAGGCTTATGACCGCGGACCTGAATCCAAATCTGATGGACTCGATGCCGAGCGTCGGGCCGACGGTGCGCTGCTCGATGATTCTGACCGGCGCGGGCAGGGCGCCCGAACGCAGCACTATCGCGAGGTCTTCCGCCTCCTGCATCGTGAACTGGCCGGTTATCTGGCCGCGGGAGCTTATCGTCGACTGGATCACGGGCGCGGATTCGACCATATTGTCGAGCACGATTGCCAGCCTCTTGTAGAGGTTCGCCTCGGTCAGCCTTTCGAACTCGTTCCCGCCCGCGCGGCTCAACTGGAAATCGACACCCGGGCTGTTGAGCTGATCCATGCCGACTCGCGCGTCGACGAGGTCGGCTCCGGTAACGTGCGCATCTTTCTCCAGCAGGAACGCCTCAGGCAGACCGTTCTGGTTCAGGCCGCGCAGCGGTGCGATGAAGGTATTGACCGGAATCTTCTGACTGAGCTGCGCCAACAGCCTCTGCTCCGGATTGGGACCGGCCGCCGAGTCGATCACTATGTGGAAGCTCAGTTGCGCGGTTCGGCCGAGCAGTTCGATGACGCGTTCGGGGTCCTCGATGCCGGGCAATTGCACCAGCAGCCTGTCTTCGCCCTCGCGCTGGATGACGGGTTCGGCCACGCCAAACTCGTCGACGCGGTTGCGGATGGTCTCGAGCGCCTGCCTGACGGAGAAACCCTTGAGATACGTGGATCGAACGTCCTTCATCGAGACGACGAGCCCGTCGGCCGTGCTCTGGACGTCGAGGTCCGAGGAATAATCCTCGATCGTTTTCGTCGCTTCCTGTCTGGCCGAGTCGGCGACGGAGACGATGATGCTCCTGCCCTCGACCGTCATTGTGCCCACTATGATCCGGGCGTCTACGAAGCGGCGCCGAAGGTTATCCTTTATGCGCACCATTTCGTTGGTCAGAGCGGCCTCGTAGTCGACGCTGAGAACGAGATGCATCCCGCCCTGCAGGTCGAGCCCGAGGTTGACGGCCTTTGCCTTGTCGCCTTTGCGCCAGCGATAAAAGTAAGTGGCAATTTCCTCAGACAGCGCGGGCTCGGGATGCTCGGCATCGTAGAGCTTGTATTCTTCGGTCAGCGCCTTACGCGTTTCTTTGTCGAGGCTTGCCCATTTTATGGTCGGATATATGTACCAGGCAGCCAGCAGAACCGTCACGCCTATGAGCGCGAATCTCCGGCCCAAGTTCCTGCGCATTCACTACCTCCGATGTCCGGCCCCCGACCTCCGATGTTCGGGGGGCCTGCATTATTCCTGCAATCGCTCCATGCGTCAGTTGCTCGATATAACAAAACCCTGCCCATACCAACGAGACAGGGCCTTTTCGGCGGCCGGAGTTCTCATCCACGGCCGGCGGGAGCGGCGGGAGCCTGATCAGTCCGACCCCTTTGCGCCCTCTTTATCGCGCACGGCGCCAACGGAGCCGCGCGTAAAGCGAAGGTTTACCTTGTCGGCGACCTCGAGGACGACATCCTTTTCAGTGACCTTGACGATGACCCCGTAAAGGCCGCCGCTGGTGATCACCTTGTCGCCTTTTTTGATGTCTCCCAGCATTGCCTGATGATCTTTCTGCTTTTTCTGCTGAGGTCTGATGAGCAGAAAGTAGAAGATCACAAACATGAGGATGAGCGGGAAAAGCATGCTCCCCAGAGGCGAGGAGGCCTGTCCGCCCTGCGCGGCCTGCTGTGCATACGCTAAAGATTCCATATTACTCCAATGCTAACGCCGCTGATGATCCGTGCGCTGGTATTTGGTCAGAAACGACCGTTTGAACTCTGAGTATCGGTCGGAGAGGATGGCCTCCCGAATTTGAACAAGTAATGTTAGCATAAAATGGATGTTATGTAAAGTTGCGAGCCGCATGGCCGATATCTCGCCGGCCTTGAAGAGATGACGCAGATAGGCGCGCGTATAGTTGCGGCATGTCGGACACTCGCATTCGGGGTCGATCGGCGAAAAATCGTCCGCATATGGGGCGTTTTTGACGATTACGACCCCCCGCGAGGTCATCAGCGAGGCATTGCGCGCATTGCGCGTGGGCATGACGCAGTCGAACAGGTCGATCCCGCGCTCGACCGCCTCGAAGATGTCGAGCGGCGGCCCGCAGCCCATCAGGTAGCGAGGCTTTTCCGGCGGAAGCTCATCGGTCGTGTAGTCGAGTATCTCATGCATCATCTGCGGGGTCTCGCCGACGCTCAGGCCCCCGAGCGCGTATCCTGGGAAATCCATCTGCACCAGTTCGCGCGCGCTCTCGATCCTCAGGTCCCGATAGGTGGCTCCCTGCACAATGCCGAAAAGCGCCTGCCGTGAGTCGTTATGGGCATTTTTGCACCGCTCGGCCCAGCGGAGCGTGAGCCCGAGCGAGGACTTCGCGCGGTCGTGATCGACCGGGTAGGGCAGGCATTCGTCCAGCGGCATGATTATGTCGGCCCCGAGCGCCTCCTGAACCTCGATGCAAAGCTCCGGCGTGAAAAAGTGGCGCGAGCCGTCGATGTGCGACTGGAAATGGGCGCCCTCTTCGGTTATCTTGTTCAATTCGGCGAGGCTGAACACCTGGAAACCGCCGCTGTCCGTGAGGATCGGGCCGCTCCAGTTCATGAACGAGTGCAGCCCGCCCGCGGCGCGGATCACTTCGTGTCCGGGTCGCAGATAGAGATGATAAGTATTGCTCAGAATTATCTTCACGCCCAGGGCCGCAAGGTCTTCGGAGGAGAGCGTCTTGACCGTCGCCTGCGTGCCGACGGGCATGAAGTAAGGCGTATCGACGACGCCGCGCGGTGTCGTCATCCTGCCGACGCGGGCCCTCGTTTTCGAATCGGTCTTTATCAGCTCGAACTTGAAATCTTCGGTCACTTTTTTAATTAGGGACAGACCCCATTTTCTCCCATTTTCTCCATTTCCTGCGAACTGCTATATGCCTTCAGCACTAGAAACCGCCAGCAATTGGCGGATGATTGCCTAGCCACCTATCAATGTTGTCCTGCAGAGTCGGCTTGTCGGCTGCCTCGGCAAATATGAGGTCCGTCACCCTTCCAATATCGTCCACAAAGTCCTCTGCAACAAAGAGTGCGGCATCGAGTGTGGCTTTAGGGTACTGCATAAGGTGCGTCCAATTATGTTCATCGCGTTCTTTCGCATGGCAGAGAACGATTGACCTATCCCGACCACCAGCATTACGGGCAATGTTGTCAGGTTTGAGAGAAAAACTATGGACAATCCCACATCGAAGAACATGATACATTTGAATCGCCAAGTCCCGGTTTCCATTCTTAAAAGCAAAACTGCTGTAAAGAGGGCGCACTCGGCTCAGGTAATCTTTGATAAACTTCTTATATCCAGGACCCTTCTTGTCTTCACCATTTACTAGCTTTGACAGATACTCAAGAAAAGCCGAAGCGCATAAGAAAACCCAGGGTGTTCCATCCACGCATGCCCGGCGTAGCTCGCTAACTCTTACGCTGAAATAATTTGACGGATCATTGGGATTCATTGGCCTATTGGTCTCCTTTCTTAAATTTGAGGTTTAATTAGGGACAGACCCCATTTTCTCTGGCTATTCTA
>CBDUSG010000083.1:0-8917 GCA_965369575.1 uncultured bacterium
GAGGAATTCTGTCGCCGCAATCCAGAAATCAAGGAACTCGACCTTCCTGTCGACGTGGACTGACGAACGAATCCAATAATGACATTAGCCCCCCTGCCTCGACAACTACTGGAGGACAAGTTCCCGATTTAAGAGGGGGCTGCCATCTTACCTTTTTCTGCCTCATTCTTGACAAAACACATTATGGCAGATTTCATTAGAATATAAGTTTGCATGCTCTAGACCTTATATCACCTCTTCATCTGTTCTCGTGAAGACTCTGGTTTCTGCATAGACCCCATTTATGCACAGCCATCCAAAACCGAAACCTTTATATACTTCCTCAACACTACTCTTGAGTAGGTACGGCGAATCGTACCGGAAGAATCAAAATGCAATTCCAAAACGCTTTATCAACTGAAACACACTTAGCGTACTATCGAGATTGACCGACACGAAACGCCTCCGGGAATGAGCCATTCAGCGAAGGCCGTGGTCTTTGAGTTTTTTCGAGAAGTTGCCTTCGTCGATGCCGAGTTTTTGGGCGGCTTCGCGGTTGGATGAGCTTTCGCCCAAAATACGCTCGATCAGGTCGCGCTCGAAGGTCCGAACGGCGTCTTTGAGGGTTGCTTTTTCGGAAAAATCGGCCGTTTCGGCCGGTTTTGGGCGGAGGTCTTCGCTTTGGCGCAGCAGTTCGGCGGTGATGACGCCCTCGACCCTGACGGCGGCCCATTGGAGGACGTTTTTGAGCTGGCGTACGTTTCCGGGCCAGGCATATGAGTTCAGGATCGCGAGCGCCTCGTCGTTGACAGAAATGGGTTTTTTGTGAAGCTCGCGGCATGCCTGGGCGAGCAGATACTCGGCTATTTCGCCGATGTCGTCTTTGCGGTCTCGCAGGGCCGGGCACGGTATGCGGTGCGAGAGCCTGTACATCAGGTCCTCCCTGAATGATTCGTTCTTTATCATGTCGTTCATGTCGCGGTTGGTGGCCGCGATGACGCGCACGTCCACTTTGATCTCTTTTTGGCCGCCGACGCGCGTTATGGTCTTGTCTTCGAGCACCCTGAGCAGTTTTGCCTGGGCCTCGTAGCTGAGGTCGCCGATCTCGTCGAGAAACAGCGTTCCGCTGTCGGCGAGTTCGAATTTGCCTTTGCGCTCGTCCACCTGCGTGGCCACGCGTTTTTCGATGCCGAAAAGTTCTGATTCTAGCAGTGTCGAGGTTAAGGCGCTGCAGTTGACGGGCACGAACGGCGCGTCGTGCCGCGGGCTGTGGCGGTGGATGTTGTGCGCGACCAGTTCCTTGCCCGTGCCGCTCTCTCCGGTGATGAGCACGGTGTAGTCGCTCGGCCCGATCAGCCGGATTTCCTCGTACAGCTTGCGCATCGGCTCGCTATTGCCGACCATTCGATACTTTTCGTCGAGTTGTTGGGAGGTGAGTTCGCGCTCCTGCCTGCGCGAGAGCAGGTTATGCAGGACGATGGGGAGGCGTGAGGGAACTATCCAGCCGTCGTTATCGTCGTCTTGCTCCTTTTTTATTATGTCGTATGCCCCGTGGCCGACGGCCTGCACCGCCATCTCGAGCGAGGCCGTTCCGCTGAGCACCACGATGTCGAGTCGAGGAAACTCGCCGTGCAGCGCATTCAGCACCTCGAGCCCGATTTCCTGCTCCAGCACCCAGTCCAGGAAGACGATGTCGTAATTGGTCTTGCGCAGCAGCCGCGCCGCCTCGGTGCGGTCATACGCCACCGTTACTTCGAAACCCTGCTCTGTTAAATAGTTTACGATGCTCTGGACCGAGTCCAGCTCATCGTCGATTATCAGGATTTTACTTCCCTTCTGATACAATTGCGCGAGGTCTCCTCGACGGTTATCCGCTTGCAAGGGCGTCGGTGCGAGCTTGTCTCTTATCGTTCACCCGGGCTGTGCCGGGGCGGCAGTTATCACGATGTCTGCGCCAGATACCAGTAAGCCTCGATCGTTCTGATGGCGGTCGCGAGGTTGTCCGGTCCGAAATCTTTCGGTAGGCAGGCCTCGAGCGTGACCTCACCGTATCGGTCCAGTTCCGACCGCGCTTCGGCCAGGTTCCCGGCGAAAGCGATTATCGGGATCATCGCGGTGCCGGCCGTTTTCTTGAGGCGATACGCCAGCGACAGCCCCGATATTGTGTCGTCTATGTAGAGGTCGAGCAGTATGGCGTTCGGGCTGATCTCGGCCACTATTCGCGTAGCCGTCAGAAGATCGCCGAGGAAGACCGGATTGTATCCGTTTCTCCGGCACTCGGCCTCGAGCCTTGCTGCGAGTTCCAGATTAGCGCTGAGGATCACCGGCCTCGATTTTGGCAGCGTAAACCGGAAAACGCTGCCCTTGCCCTTGCCGTTCGAGTCGGCCCATATTTCCCCCCCGTGCGCCCTTATGAAGTCGCGACAAATGGAAAGACCAAGTCCCGAACCGTCTTCTCTGAAACTTTCATGCGGCTCGAATATCCTCTGCAGGTTCTGGCTGGCGATGCCGCTGCCCGTGTCTTTGACCGAGACCTGCACCATCTCGTCCGTTTCCTCGACGCCAACCTCGATTTTACCTTCGGGGCAGTGCTGTAAAGCGTTGATGAGCAAGTTCATTATGACTCTTGAAATGGCGTCGGGATCGCAGAGCACGGTCGGCAGTCTTTCGGGCATTTTCAAGCTTACCGAAAGGGCTTGTACATGTTTTTTATCGAGTGAGGACTCGAAGTCGCCGACATTGGACTGGACGATTCTGTCCAGATTCGAGTGGCGCAGCCTGAGTTCGAGCGAATGTGGCCGAAAGGCGCTCACGATAGATCTGACCATGGCGGCCACGGTGCTATAGCAGGTCTCGAGTTTGTCAAGGCAGATATTCAGAAAAGCCCGCTGCTCCCTCTGCGAATCTTCCTCCATCGTGCCGAGCGCCTGCCGTATGAACCCTTTGACCTCTCCGAGCATCCCCTTCAGCTCGTGTATGGTCTGCGATATTTTCTTATCTTCCAGCCGTTTTTCCAGGGTCACGTCCCTCAGGACGATCAATTTCCCGAAAATCCGGCCCAGCTCGGTTTGGACCTCCATCACGGCGGCCCTGTAAGTGATTTTGTCCGTGAAGCCGGGCGGCACGAACTCCAATTCCTCGCCCGCCGACAGGTCTTCCTGCAGCAGTCTGGCGAAAAACGCGTGTTTTTCCGGATTCTGGACCATCGAGAGCAGAGGGCGATTTTTGAACTTTTTTCCCTTGGGATGTCCCAAAAGTGCACGCGCCGGCTCGTTTGCGAACACGAGACGCGAACTATTATCGGCCATTAGAACCGGCTCCAAAGTGTTCGCTAACACTAGTTCTAACTCGCTTTTTGCCTCTTCTATCTGGCGCGTTTGCCAAATCATTATGAGAATTCCTATCCCAGTGGCAAGGATTATGCTTCCAACGATGGCGGAAAGACGCCTCTGGGCCTCTATCTCATGGGCGACTTCCGGTTCTATGCCCAGGTCTATGGCTAAGGACAGCTCAGGCGATATGGCACGGAAGACTTCATAACTTCCACTTTCAATTTTGACCGCGCTGCCTTTGCTCATTAGGTCGGCCCGGACCTTGGAATCCGCTCGGGCCACGATTTTCCGAGCGCCCTCGTCATCGAAGGTGAAAATGGAACCGTCATTCAGATCGACGAAACGCAGAAAAGAGATGTTGCGATTGGTCTTATGCGATTGCAGTATTGCGAACAGTATGTGGTCGAGGTTGTCCGGATGGACCTCTTCGGCCTCCAATATGGCGCGGACGCGCAGGCTGCCCACGAGGCGGTTGGCAAACCTTTCGCGGCCGACAAGTCCGGGAATGAGCATGATTATCGCGGCGACGCAGAGCACGAAGAGCGTCGTGCCGAGCCCTACCACCATGAGGCGGGAGGGAACGATTTTGATGGGGCCGCGCTTCATCTCTGAGCCCTTCGGGGCCGATAGGTCTGACGAGGTGTGGGAAAATCCGCAACACTCGGTGTAATTATATCTGAATCATGAACTTGAGTCAACCGTCGCAGCGCCCGTACCAAGGCCGCGCGGCGTGACGCTGAGAGGGAGCAGCCGGGGGCATTACAGCGCCCGTCGGCGCATGGAGGACGGAGAGCGGACGAGACGATGGCGAACGTCAAAGGCGTGAACAGAAAACTCGGCGAACTGCTGATCCGCGAGGAATTGATCGTCCGCGAGCAGCTCGACGAGGCGCTCAAGGAAAAAGAGGCCTCGGGGCGGTTCCTTGGCGAGATCCTCATGGAACTCGGCTATATCAACGAGGACGAACTCATAGGGTTCCTCGTTCGCCAGTGCCGCATACCTCACCTCAAGCTTTCCAACTTCCAGGTATCTCCCGATGTGACCGAACTTATTCCTCCCGATATATGCCGAGAGCACAAGCTGCTGCCGATCGACAAACTGGGAAACCTGCTGACCGTGGCCATGGTCAATCCCATAGATGTCGAAGCGCTTGAGAAGATCAAGAACCAGGTGCATCTCCGCATCAAGCCGATCCTGTGCTCGTGGGTCGATTTCAGGAATCTTTTTGAAGAAATCCATGGTCCGGAGACACGGAAAATAAAACGAACATACGAGGAAATCCCCGAACTCACGGAGGATATAAAGGGATTGTCCCCGGCGGCCGAGAAAACCGACGGTAAGAAGGCCGCCAAGCCGAAACCTAAGAAGCCGGAGAAAAAAGAAGCGTCCAAACCCAGCGAACCGGAGGGCGCCGATCCCCGCGAGGACGGACTCATCCCAAGGTTTACCTTCGACAATTACGTGGTTGCCGAGGCCAATTCTTTCACATATGCCCTCGCACGCTCGGTCGCCGAGTCACCGGGCTCGGAGTACAATCCATTATTCATATACGGCAGCACGGGACTCGGCAAGACCCATCTGTCGAACGCCATCGGAAACAAGATAATCGGCGGAAAAGGGAACTCGTCTATTGTGTATACGCCCGCAAGCCGCTTCATAGATGAGATGCTTCAGGCCGTCGAGCAAGACCAGATGAAAGAGTTCAGAAGCAGATATTCGGGTGTGGACGTGCTCATATTGGACGATGTCCAATTCCTCGCCGGCAGGACGCGCGCCCAGGAGGAGTTCTTCAGCATTTTCAACGATATCTACACCAGAAAAAAGCAGATAGTACTGGTAAGCGACGTCCCCCCGAAAGAACTGCAGGGACTCGAACAGCGGCTGATATCAAGATTCGAGGGAGGCGTGGTGTCGTGTCTTGAAGCGCCGGATTTCCAGACCCGGCTCACGATCTTGCAGAGGCGCGCCCAGTCGACCGGCGCCGAGGTGCCCGATGACGTGTTCGACCTGCTCGCCAAGTCGAATCAGTCGAACGTTCGAGAGCTGGAGGGGGCGCTAAAGAAGCTTTTGGCATATTCCTCGCTGGTAGGCCATGAGATCACCGTCGAGCTGGCGCAGGAGATATTGAAACACATGTTCAACGAGGCCTCCACGTAGATCGAAAGAAAAGAGGCGGTTCTATGGTTGATACGCTTAAGAAGCGACTGGGGGATATTCTCATAGAGGAAAGGCTGCTGATGCCCGAGCAGCTCTCGCAGGCCCTTTATGAACAAAGGCGCACCGGGAAGCCCCTGGCCGTTATTCTCATAGAATCAGGCCTCGTCAGCGAAGAGGACATCGTCATCACGCTCAGCGAGCAGCTCGGGATTCCGCACCTGCGCGTCGAGAGTTATGAGATTCCCGCCGAGGTGCTGGCCGAGGTTCCCGAGGGTATAGCCCGGCGGTACCACCTGATACCGGTTGCGAAGACCGGCAATTCGCTCACTATAGCGATGTCCGATCCGCTCAATATAGTGGCGATCGACGATGTCCGCATGCTCACGGGCTACGAAATAGAGTCCGTCGTCAGCCTCGATTCGGAGATAAAAAAGGCCATCGACCGTTATTATTCGGGCAAAGAAGTCGAGATGGAGGACTACGAGGACATTCTGCGCGACGCCGAGGCCGACGCCGTCACGCTGATGGAGGAACAAGAAGAACTAGACATCAGCCACCTTAAAGAAGAAGTCGAGCAGGCCCCCGTCATCCGCCTCGTGAACCTCACCTTGGTCAACGCCATAAAACGGGGCGCCAGCGATATCCATATAGAGCCTTTTGAAAAAATAGTCCGCGTGCGCAATCGCGTCGACGGCGTCCTGGTCGAGGCCCCGCAGCCGCCCAAGGCTCTGCAGGCCGCGGTCGTATCGCGCATAAAAATTCTGTCCGAAATGGATATCGCAGAACGGCGAATACCGCAGGACGGGCGTTTCAGGATAAAGTTCGAGGGCAGGGAGATCGACTTCCGCGCCTCGACTCTGCCGACCTATTTCGGCGAAAAAGTCGTGCTCCGTATCCTGGACAAAGGCGCGCTGACACTGGACCTGGACAAGCTCGATTTCGAGGAACAGCCGCTCGAAGCTTTCCGCGACTGCCTCAGCAGACCCAACGGGATCATACTGGTAACCGGCCCGACGGGGAGCGGCAAGACGACGACGCTTTATTCGGCACTGCACATGCTGAACACGCTGGACGTGAACATCGTCACCGTCGAAGACCCGGTCGAGTACGAGCTTCACGGCATAAACCAGGTGCAGGCCAAGCCGGAGGTGGGTCTCACCTTTGCGGCCGGCCTGAGATCGATCCTGCGTCAGGACCCGGACATCGTGATGGTCGGTGAGATTCGAGATGAGGAAACCGCGGATATCGCTATCAAGGCGGCGCTCACGGGGCATCTCGTGCTGAGCACGCTGCACACCAACGATGCCGCCGGCGCCGTGACAAGGATGGTCGACATGGGGCTGGAGCCGTTTCTCATCGCCTCCTCGACGCTCCTGGCGGCGGCCCAACGCCTCGTGCGCAGGATCTGCCCCGACTGCAAGGAGTCCTACCGAGTGCCCGAGCAAGTTCTCCAGAGGGCCCAATTCAATCTCGATAAGGGCGAAGAGGTTATCCTGTCCAAGGGCAAGGGCTGTAAGCGCTGCGCCGAGACCGGCTATCGCGGCAGGCTGGCGCTGCTCGAGGCGCTGAGGATCACCGAGGATATTCAAGACCTGATTATGGGGTCCGCATCCGCCGGCGAGATCAAGCGCAAGGCGATCGAAGGCGGCATGCTTACCCTCCGGCAGGTCGGCCTGTTGAAAGTACAGGCCGGACTTACCACGCTGGAGGAGACACTGCGCGTTACCGCGCCCGACTGACGGCGGAGTCTAATTCTGCCTGGCGGGGCGCTCCTTCCTTATCTGCCGCCGAAGGGTAACCGGCAAAGTGACGTTCTTTGTGAGATCGGTTACAATTTTTGGCACAGGAATTGCTCTCTACACTCCCAAGTCCCCAAAATTGCCGTAATTAGGCGACATTTTTGAAATCCGGAGGTACAAAATTCGCCACCGGACTTGGGACAATGTGCATAGATGCACAACCGGGGCCTTCTGAATTAAGACGGGAGAAAGCCGATGCTACAAGTTGAGGAATTGTGTCAGCAGATTATTGAGCATAACGCGTCCGACCTGCATCTTGCGGTCGGCGCGGCGCCGCAGCTCAGGATCGACGGCGATCTGTTTCCCATGGATTACAAGCCTCTGACGCCTGACGTCACGAAAAACCTGGCATACAGCATCCTGACCGAACGCCAGATAAAAGAGTTCGAAAACGATAAAGAACTCGACATGTCGTTCGGAATAAAAGGATTGAGCCGATTCCGGGTAAACATGTATCTGGATCGAGGCTCGGTTACGATAGCGATCAGGACGATTCCGTACGAGATTTCGACGTTCGAAGAACTCGGTCTGCCGAGGGCCGTGCGCGAAATGGCCGAGCGGCCGCTGGGTCTGGTGCTCGTGTGCGGTCCCACGGGCAGCGGCAAGAGCACGACGCTTGCGTCTCTCATCGACAAGATAAACCTCGAGCGCCGGTGCCACGTCGTGACGATCGAGGACCCCATAGAATACCTGCATTCGCACAAATCGAGCATTGTCAATCAACGCGAGGTCTTTGCCGACACGCATTCCTTCGCTGCCGCGCTCAAGCACATTCTCAGGCAGGACCCCGACGTGATAATGATCGGCGAGATGCGCGACTTCGAGACCATCGAGACCGCGTTGACCGTGGCCGAGACGGGGCATCTGGTCTTTGCCACCCTGCACTGCAACGACGCCACGCAGAGCATCACAAGAATCATCGACGTGTTTCCACCTCACCGGCAGAGTCAGGTGAGGATGCAGTTGTCGTTCGTGCTGGAGGGCGTCATCGTTCAGAAGCTGCTGCCGAAAAAGGATCACAACGGGCGAGTTCTGGGACTCGAAATAATGGTCATGACGCCCGCGATAAGGAGCCTGATACGCGAGGAGAAACTGCACCAGATTTACTCTGCCATCAGCACCGGTGGACAGCTTGGGATGCAAACGATGAATCAGAGCCTTTACAAGCTGTATAAGAGCAGCCAGATCACTTATGAATTGGCGATGGAGGCCAGCATGAACCAGGACGACCTGCTGAGACTTATGGGGAAGGACTTTTAGTGGAAGATGGTCGAAGCGCTATGGACTCGTTTGATATAGACATGAAGCAGGGCGGCAAGCCCGTCTTGAAACAGTTTGCGCTCGCGCGCGCGGCGATAGTTTCGATTGTCGCCCTTTCTTGCGCCGTGGCGCATGTAAAAAACCGGGCGATTTTCGACCCCGGCACGGCCTATCTCTATGCCATCCTTGCAATCGCTTTCATCGAGTCCATTGTCATTGCGGCCGTCCTGAGGACAAGCTGCGATGCGAGGCCTCGCCTTTCGTCCATACTTCTGACCGCCGACCTCGTGCTGATAAGCGGGGTCGTCGTGCTGACCGGAGGCGGCCGGAGCGCGTTCGCCTTCCTCTATATCGCCTCTATCCTGTCGGCGAGCATTCTTCTTTCGTTCA
>CBDUSG010000084.1:0-8903 GCA_965369575.1 uncultured bacterium
GGCAAGAAAAGGAACGGCATTCGCACTCTATGCGGCATACCGGAGGATTTCTACTTCGGCCCCATTTTTCACGGCTTCCTCAGCCCTGCTGTGCAACTCTTTGGTAACCGATTCAGAGAGATAGTATTCGCTGCAGTTCTCGCAAACCTCGGCGGGCACACCTTTGAAAATAATTGTGCTCTCGCCTCGCGGCAAAGTGATGGTGACGCTCCCCGCCTGAGTTTCGCCCTGTCTGCACATTACGCATTTCATCGCGCTCTCCTGGTCTTGAAATCATCGTTCCAGAGGGCAGGGTCAGGATAGTAAACGGTGACTATATAGCATCTCGCTCTGCCTTCATCCACCGCCGGCACCACATGAATGGGACGCCCGCCTACAATCCCAAGCATCAGTCGGCCCGGATAAGGTAGATCATCGGGATAATCCGCGATAACTTCACTGGAACTTATCGCCGCCCGAACCTCATTCGTAGTGATGCCTCACGCAAACATTTGCTGCGCCGCATGCCCGCTGAAAAGGATCTCTTGATGTTCCATATCCGGGCTACAGGGTCACAACCACAGAGCGGATATGAGCTTCGGCCGATGCCTGTTTTCCCGGATATAAAATAGCATTTTGCGGCGGATAACGTCAAGCGCATGCCGGCGCCGGCGATTTACATACCCTTTCGAGGGAAATCACTCCTTGCCGCTGTGCTCTCTTTTGTGCTGCTGCTGGATGCCTTTGATCAACTCGAAGCAATCGAGGTTGCCGATAATTTTTTCATTTTCGACGACCGGCAGGTCCTCGATCCCGTGTATGACCGATACTTTCAGAGCAACCTCGAGATCGTCATCGGGGCCGACGCATTCAGCGTCGCGCATGATGTCGGCAGCCGTCTTCGCCAGGATGCCGTGAGCCAGCGCAACGCTCCGTTTCTTGAGGTATTTCGCGCCCATGATGTTGAGAATCTCCTTGACGCTGATGATGCCGACAAGTTTTTCCTCTTCGTCGACGACATACACCGAGCGCGCCGCCGTGTTTCGTGAGACTACCTCGATTATGTCTTCGATAGATGTTTCGACGCCCACGATGTCGGCCTCGATAGTAATTTTCTGGAAATGGTCGCGAACTTTCATTCGGCCTCCTCCTCGCTGTAATATTTCGCGACTGCCCATTTAAGCATGGGCGGCGTTATGATTATGGTGACGACGCACATGAAGGCCGACGCCGAAAATGCCGCCTCGCTGACAATTCCGCCCTGCCTTCCCAGGCCGGCCACGATCAGGCCTACCTCGCCCCGCGGCACCATGCCGATGCCGACGAGCGCGGCGCTCGAGACGGGCATGCGTGTGAGCACGCCCCCGAGCGCGCCGCCGATGATCTTTGTGACAACCGCCACGATCGTGAGTGCGACCGCGAAGACTATCGCCCCCCACAATTGATCCAGATGGACGGCCACGCCGATCGAGACGAAAAAGACAGGCGCCATGAAATAGTATATCGGCTCGACCTGCGACTGAATGGTCGCCGCCTCGCTCGTCCTGCCGAAGATGACCCCGATCAGGAAAGCGCCCACCATACTGGCAAGGCCCGCCACCTCCGCAAGGTACGAGAACAGAAACGTGAGACCGAGCACCATGACGAAAAGCGAGCCCTCGCCCTCGAGACGCTTCAGCCAATTCGTCAACGGAGGCATCAGGAACCAGAATACGGGCAGCACGATCAGCAGATACACGCCCTCGCGCGCGAGCGTCAGGGCGATGCCTCCCTCGCCGCCCGAGCCGGACAGCGTGAGCACGACGGCAAGTATCATCAGGCCGGCTACGTCGTCGATGACCGCCGCCGCCAGCACGGTCTGCGAAAGCTTCGAGCGCGTCAGGTCCATATCCATGAGCGTGCGCGCCGTGACGGCGACGCTCGTCGCGGTCAGGATCGCGCCATAGAACAGCGCCTCCCCCCAAGTCGCTCCGATCGCCACCCCGAGCGCCCAGCCCGCCCCGAAGGGAACGGCTATGCCCCCGAACGCGATCGCCAACGCGCGCGCCCCCACGGCCCGCAGGTGCGAGACTTTGGTCTCGAGCCCCAGCATGAAGATCATGAAAATGATCCCGATCTCGGCGAACAGTTCGAGGATGTGGGACTCATGGAGCAGCCCTAGAATGGACGGCCCGAGGATGATGCCGGCGAGTATTTCGCCCAGCATGGGGCTCTGCTTGATGCGGTTGAACGCCTCGGCGCCCACCTTCGCGGCAAGAAGAATTATCGCCAGCTCGAATATCCAGTCCAGTTGCATGGGCTGAACGGCTGCGGAGACGGTTTCCAAATCACTCGATCCCTCAGGATAAGACACGTTTTTACGGCGCACGCCGCCGCGGATGGAATTACATTACATTAATCGAAAAGAATTGGCAAGGGAAAGGAACCGCAGGGGGGCAAGGCCGCACATGCGAGACAAACCCGGGCTCTCACTCGGATAACCCTATGCACGGTCGACGGCGAAGCCCGGTCACTTCATGCCGAGGTCTCGATCTCGCATCTGCTGAAATCGATCTTGGAGCCGCAGCCTTTGCAGACATGCTCTCTGTCGAACTCGTCGGAAAAAATCTCGGCTTCCCTGCCGCACTCGGGGCAATTGCATGAAAAGCAGCTCAGGTGCTTGAGCTTCTCGAATCCGGCGCAATCTTCCGGCTTGTACATGGCGCCTCCTCCTTTCATCTGGTCCTCCTGCCATAAACATGCGCCTTTCAGGGATTTTCCGCTATGGCATTTGAGTCGATCAGGAGATCTCCACCGCCGAGATTCGAGGCGGACCGCCCCCGGTTTTAACCGCAATTTTGCAACAAAAATCCCCCCTTTTTGAAAGGGGGGATCGATCATTCGGCCCTGTAAATGGGCCCTCTATGGGCGCGCGTCCGGCTCGGCTATTCCACGAGCGTAAGTCCGAAAAAATGCGTCGCGCAGTCGTAATCCTTGGCGACTTCGATCTCGTATCCGTTGTTCCTCACTGTCTGGAAGACGTCTATGCCGGAGGCCTCCATCGAGGGCCGCAGTTGCTGCGGGTGGCGGCATCCGGCCTTGAGAGCGCATGAATCGCACTCGTGGCACGGGCCCTCACCCAGCGACCACGCCTTGTAATAGCCCCCCAGGAAAGCTTCGCGCTCGAGCGCAACCAGTACGGGATTGACCTTCCAGAGCTCGCCTTCCATAAGTATGCCGACATTGTAGCAATTGAGCACCACCTGCGTCTGCTCGGGCGTCGGCGAATATGGCGGGCACGACAGGCGCATGCCGTATCCGACGCAGCCGTACTGGCAGCGCATCCTGACCCACGGCGCGGTCACGACCGTGTCGATCGATATCACCTTTGCGCTCTTCGCGCCCAGTTCCACCATCTTCTGACAAAGCTCTTCGTAGCCGGGTTTCGCGGGAGTTTCCTTCGCTCGTGTAGCCATGAGATGAACCCTTTCTCCGGAAGACCGTTATCAGGTAAAGCCGATGCGCAATCCAGTCCAGTGTCGCGTCAACCCTATACGGTTGACACGACACTATCACACCGCCGGCGCTCCGGTCAATAGAGAGTGTCTTCAATCAAGACAGATTTGCGACCGTCGATCGAGAATCGCCCCTTCCCACGTCCCGGGCTCCCCGACCTGATTCCCGGCCGGGTATTGCACCTGCTGCGACCATTGATTATAATGTGGTAACGGGTCCTCACGCCTTTCCAGAGCGCCGGGCGCAACGGATGCCGGCTCTTTCGATACCTAAGGTTGAAAAGCGTCTTGCAGATTTCACGCGCGAGAAGTTGATTTCGTGATTCCGTGGAGGGCGTCGCTTGGACTTTCCCATCGTTGAAGTGCCCCTGATCGGCGGGCGGCTGCTCATAGCTATTGTCGGCGTAATCCACGTCCTGATCACCCACGGCTGTGCCGTGGGCGGCTCGCTCTTCCTCGTCCTCCTCGAATACAAATCGATCCGCGAGCAGAACGACCGCCTCAACGAGCTGGCATACGGTCTCGCCCGCTGGTTCTTCATCGTGACTACCTCGATCGGCGCCCTGACCGGTGTCGGCATCTGGTTTACGACCAACATGTTCTCGCCTGCCGGGATCGGTTCCCTGCTGCGCATTTTTTTCTGGGCATGGTTCGTGGAATGGATCGTTTTCATAATAGAGGTAGCGCTCGTCTCCGTCTATTATCTTTCATGGAAACGTATGTCTCAAAAGAACCATCTCAGGATCGGGATTCTCTACATGGTCACGTCCGTGCAGACGATGGTGATCATCGTGGGCATCCTCGGGTTCCAGCTCACGAGCGGCAGGTGGCCCGGCACTCATTCATTCTGGGACGCGTTTTTCAACCCGACATACATGCCGCAGCTGATCGCCAGGATGGCGCTGGCCGCGCTGCTGGCGTGCGGGTTCAGCCTCTTCATCGTCGCATGCATGCGCAGGTTCGCCGATGTCCGCCGCGAATTCCTCCGATTTTCCGGCGGCTTCCTTCTGATAGCGAGCCCCATCTACCTCTTTGCCGCATCCGCGTACTACCAGGCGCTGCCTGAAAGGGCGGAGAAATTCATCTCGGTCGCCCTCGCTACGCTCCAACTGGCGCGATACGCTCATTGGAGCAGGATATTTTTCTTCGTAGTCGTGGCGATACTTTTGTGCAACGGATTGGTGTTGTTCCACAGACGAAAATCATTTGGAGTTCTTTCCATCCTGCCGATTCTTCTGCTGATACCCGCGACGGCCCAGTTCGCCCGCGTTCGCGAGTTCTCGCGCAAGCCGTACGTCATCAACAAATACATGTACAGCAACGGACTGCGCGAGGAGGAGATACCGTTCCTTTCAAAGGTCGGGGCGGCGCGATACGCCACGTGGGCATGGCGCGGGCTGGATCCGGACGAAGGCAAGAGTGCCCTGGGGCATATGCTGTTTCGCCAGCAGTGCTCCGTCTGCCACACGTATCGCGGCATAAACGGAATTTTCGGAAAGCAGACAGTTCTATCCAGCGAAGAAGCGACTGTGCGTTTCCTCGGCACTTATCATTTTTCTCATCCGTACATGCCGCCGTTCGCCGGAACACAGGAGGAAAAGGAGGCCCTGGCGAAGTTTCTTGTCGAGGGAGCGGAAAAACACAACAAATGAGCATACCGATAGACATACCCCTGCCGCTGCCGGCTCCGGAGGGAGTCCTCAAAATCCTGCTGGTGGTTACCTTCATCGTTCACATCCTCTTCGTGGGCCTCATGGTCGGCGGCGCATACTGGAGCGTGATTTTCAAGCTGCTCGCAAGGCTGCCGGGCAGGGAAGACCCCTTCTACGAGCGGCTGGCAAGGGAGACACTCTCGACGGTGACGGTAAACAAAAGCGTCGCGGTCGTTCTGGGTGTTGCGCCTCTGCTGTTGATCGGGCTGTCGTATACCAGCTATTGGTACACGGCCAACATGATAACGGTCAGGGCGTTCCTGTCGATAATCTGGCTTGTCATCCTCGCGTTCTGGCTGCTGTACGCCTACAAATACACGTGGGACAGCCTGCAGGACCGCCCGATGCTGCATTTGAGCTTCGGCGCGGCGGGCTGCGCGATATTCACATTCGTCCCGCTGATCTTTCTCGCCAACGTCAACCTTATGCTGCTGCCGTTCGAATGGGATTCGACCGGCGGATTCCTCGAGGCGCTGCTTCTGCCGAACGTGCTGCCGCGATACCTCCATTTCCTCGTCGCCGTCTGCGCGATGATAGGATTCTTCGCCGCCATATATTTCTGGTACCTCGGCCGAAAATCGGACGACCCGTTCTACGGACGCGCGCAGAGGATCGGACTCAAGTGGGCGCTCACGGCCACCCTGCTGCAGGGAGTATTCGGAAGCCTCGTTTTCCTGACGCTTCCCGACGGAGCGTATTCCAGAAGTCTCCTGATCCACCTCGGAGTGGCAATAACGCTGGCGGCGATTGTCTGCATGGTGTTGATCCGCGCTCTGAAGCAGACATCCGGCAAGCTCATCATCGCGGCGTGCGCGCTGCTCGGCGTGATAGCGCTGCTGATGAGCGTGAGCAGACATATCGTGCGCGAAAATCTCCTGCGTGAACCTCGCCGGCTTGCCGAGCAGAGGACCAGGCAGTACCGGGCCGACCTCGCGGCGTTTCTCGAAGTCTACACGCCCGAGGGCGAGAAGCCCCGCACGGGCGCAAACCTGTTCAATCAATACTGCGCGAGCTGTCACACGCGCGGCCGGCGGCTCGTCGGGCCGTCGCTCGAATACATGATTGAAAAATATGAGAGCAGCCGAGAGGAAATGATCGCGTTTGCGGTCGATCCCGTCAAGGTAAATCCGGACCTCCCGAGAATGCCGAAACCTATGGCCGACAAGGCCGAGATTAAAAAAATCGTCGATTACATCCTCGGGGGAGGCGGATAGTTGCTGAAAAGCGCGGCGATATACGGGATGGTGGCGGCATGGTTCGCCGTAGTGGCGGCGGCCATGATCGTCTTCGGCCTGACGAGGAAAACGCAGCTACGGCCGGTTCAGCCTATCGAATTCCCGCACTATATTCACGCAGGCGAGTTGGGCATGGACTGCGCCGACTGCCATCTATACGTCGAGGTGTCCATTCATGCCGGCCTGCCCACGGCCGAACTGTGCATGGAATGTCATGAGGTGGTTGCCACGGACAAGCCGGAGATAGTTAAGCTTACCAAAATGCATGAGGCCGGCCGGGCCGTCGAATGGGTGAGAGTTTATCAGGTCAAACCCCATGTCTACTTCACACACAAGCGGCATGTCCTCAGCGGCGTCGAATGCCGGGAATGCCACGGTCCCATCGAGCTGATGACCACGGTGCAGCGTGTGACCGACATGGGAATGGGATGGTGCATGAAGTGTCACAAGAGCAGGGGCGCGCCGACCGAATGCGCAACGTGTCACAAATAGGAACGCGATAAAAATGAGCAAAGGCGGCGGATTGAGCCGGAGGGAATTTTTCAGGACCGGCGGGCTCGTCGGGGCGGGAGCCGTGCTGCCGATCGGCCGCTCGCGCGTCGGAGTCGTGCTCAAAAGCCTTATCCCGCCGGAAAACATAATCCCGGGCCGTTCCTACTGGTTCCCCTCGACGTGCGGCGAATGCCACGCGGGCTGCGGCGTGAAAGTCCGCGTGCGCGACGGGAACGCCGTCAAAATCGAGGGCAACGAGAGCCACCCGATAAATCATGGCGGACTATGTGCGCGCGGGCAATCCGCTCTCCAGGCCCTGTACAGCCCCGCCAGGATACGCTCTCCACTCGAGCGAAGCGCCGGCGAGACTCTAGAACAGGCAAGCTGGGAAGACGCCGGCAACGCGCTCGCGGCAAGGCTGCGGAAACTCGCCGGGGACTCGGAGAATAAGCTGGTCGTTGTCACGAGCCAGGTCACAGGCGCCATGCGGGCGACTCTCGAAGCCGGGACGGCCGGTTCCTCCCGCACAGGCTTTATCGTACATGAACCGCTTGAGTACGCGGCCACAGCCGCCGCCAACAGGCTCTGCTTCGGCATCGAGGCGGTCCCGACACACGACCTTTCAGGCGCGCGAGCGATCGTATCCTTCGGCGCGGACCTTTTCGAAACATGGCTCTCGCCCGTCAGCAACGCGCATGGTTTTGCAGAATCGCGCCGGCTCAAAGGCGGTACGATGAGCAGACTCATGCAGTTCGAGTCGCATCTCTCGCTCACCGGCGCCAACGCAGACGACAGGTATGCCGTGCCGCCCGGCGCCGAAACATTGATAGCGCTCGCGACGGCCTCGCTCATGCTTTCCGACGGCGCCCTGCCTGACACACAACTGAAACAATGGCGTGCGGCGCTCGTGGCATTCGACGTCGAACGGGCCGCAAAGGCAAGCGGACTCCCGCCGGAAACCATCAGGAACATAGCATATCGCCTGAAGGCACAGACACCGAGCCTCGTCGTCGCCGGCGGATCGTCGGCCCGCAGTACGAATGCGACTGCGCTGCAGGTTACGGTCAACCTCATCAACACTCTCGCGGGCAACTACGGCAATACGATCACGTTTGACAGGACGGAAAACGCGCCGCTTGGAACTCACGCTCAGATGATGCGGCTCGTCGAAGACATGGAGGCCGGGCGCGTGGCTGCTCTGGTCGTGCATGAGACAAATATCGAGTTTGCCTTCCCACAGCCGGAACGACTCGCAGCGGCGATGCAACGCGTGCCTCTAAAAATTCAATTGGCCGCAGTGAGGGACGCATCCAGCGGCCAATTCGATTTTGTCCTCCCCGCTCATCATTGGCTCGAAAGCTGGGACCTGCTCGAGCCCCGCAGCGGACTTCACTGTCTGCGGCAGCCGGCGATCGGCCCGTGGCTCGACTCGCGGCATCCGGGACAGATCATTGCAGATATTCTGAGAGCATGGACCAATAGCCCCCAAAGCCCCCAAGAACCACCGGAGGATTACGACAAGTCGTTGCGTGAGAGGTGGGACGGAATTCGGCTGCGCGACAACGTCGAGGACGGATTCAAGGATTTCTGGCGCGGCGTTCTTTCCGACGGTGGATATTGGGCGAGGCCGACGCCGCGGGATGTGACGCTCGATGCGGGCGCTGCAGCCGCACTATCCGGAATAGATCCCGCGACCTTCGAGGTGAGTGGTCCGACCCTGCTTCCCGTACCGACCGTTCGGTATGGAAGCGGCCAACAAACAGGCAGGCCCTGGCTCCATGAGCTGCCCGACCCCGTCACTACAATCATGTGGGACGCGCCAATGCTCATTTCGCCTGCAACTGCGCGAAAATGGAAGTGCCGTTCGGGCGATGTCATCGAGCTGGAAATCGAGGGGGGGGGAAACCTCAAAGCGCCGGTATTCGTGCAGGCGGGACTCGACGACGGCGGCGTCGTCGCCCCACTGGGAACGCCGAGCGACAAGCACTTGG
>CBDUSG010000085.1:0-8882 GCA_965369575.1 uncultured bacterium
GTCGCGCATAACTGGACTCAGGCCGGCTCGTTCAAGCTCGATCCGGACTGGGAGCCCAACACGACCGGAGGAGCGATCTACTCCGACAACGGGCAGGACTATGAACAGGCCACGGACAAGAGATTCGTGCCCAACTCGTCAAAAGAGTGCATGGACTGCCATCTCTCTGCCGGTCCCAATCCGGCGCCGTACGCACACCACGTGACCGCCGGCGATACCGAATTCGGCGAGTACCAGGACACCGGGCAGGCGAGCCACTATCTCGGCGACGCAAACCCGGCCGTGCTCGACTTCGCCAACGGCAACTGTCCCGACGGCACGCCCTTCAACGCGACGACGATGGATTGGCCCGGTGGCGGCTGGTCGCGCTTCGACGACAACGGCATCAATGCCATCGTGTGCGAGTCGTGTCACGAGCTGCAGAGCGACAAGAACGTTACGGGCACGGCCCTGTTGCTGCACAAGTTTGTCGAAGGCGACACCGACGCCGGCCAGGGCGATTATGCCTCCGAGCTTTGCGAGGGCTGCCACGGCTCTACTCCGGGCGGAAAGACACATCCGCTGACGGGGGACATCGTCGACATAACCGGATTGGTTCTGGACAACACCGGCAATGATCCGCCGGCTGCAAACCCTCCCGGCGGCAACGCCACGTATCCTGGTACCGACGCCATGAATTGCGACAGCTGCCACCAGCCGCACGACGCGGACACCAACGGCGGCACCTATATACTCGAGGGCAACGTGACGGGCACGGCGAGCGGGGATACGCGAGGGGGCGCCATTGCGGATCTGGACTACCACCTTTTTTGCAAGAACTGTCACACAAACTACTAGAACGCGGGGCGACTCCCGCGAACAACGGGTTCTGCCATGAAGGCAAAAATAATAGTGACAATCGGGGTCCTGACTTTCGCCGTGCTTACGGCATATGGCGTGTATCGCCAGGAGTTTGGCGAAGTCCTGCTTAACTCCACCCTGCTCTGACTGTCCTGTATCGGAATAGGGTAGGCTACCCTTGAGGAAGCAGCGGCCGCATATATCCGCGGATGTCGACGGTCGGTCGGGCCCGGGCTTGTTTCGGCGCGTTTTTGGGCTCGACCCCGATGCAAGGCGATTATGCCGGATAGACGCAGGGGCCGCCGGTGAGCTAACGACGTGAAAAGGAGAGTATATCAACTAATAGGCGTAATCCTGGCGAATTCCTATGTGACCGCCCCGTTCACAAAGGGAGTATGCTTTCCCGTCCTCAATTGCTACGCATGTCCTCTCGCCGCCGTGGCCTGCCCCATAGGGAGCCTTCAGCATTTTGCCGCGATTCATGTGTTCCCATTCTATACCGTTGGCATTTTGGGCCTGGTCGGCGGTGTCGTGGGCCGGATGACATGCGGGTGGCTGTGCCCCTTCGGATTCCTCCAGGACCTGATATACAAGCTGCACACGGTCAAGGTCAGGCTGCCGAAATTTCTCAACTATCTCAAATATATCCTGCTTCTGACGCTTGTGATCATAGTCCCGTATATCTCGGGAGAGCCATGGTTCAGCAAGCTTTGTCCCGCGGGCGTGCTGGAGGCCGGCATACCGCTTGTTCTGCTCGACGAGCAGGTCCGCCGGCAGATCGGGAGCCTGTTCTGGCTCAAGACGGGGATTCTGGTTGCCTTCCTGGTCTCTTTTATATACATAAAACGCCCGTTTTGCAGGATGATATGTCCTCTGGGGGCCATTTTCTCGTTTTTTAATGCCTTCAGCGCGTACAGGCTTGAATTCGATGAGACGCAATGTATACGATGTAATAAATGCCAGAGGAAATGTCCGGTGGACATCAAGGTATACGAGAGCCCTAATTCCACCGATTGCATCCGATGCCTTGATTGCACCGACTGTGTTTGCGTGTCTATCACGAATGTGTTCGAGGACTCGGAAAATAAAGGGAAGCAGCTTGCGAAGGAGGTAACCTGATGTCGAAGCTGAGGTCTTGCGCCACGGCTCTATTGATCCTATTGCTCTTTTTTGGACTCTGCCATGCCTCGGCCGTGGAGGCGACCGGTCCCGAGGACAGCGCCGAAGAGGCCTCCGAGCCCGACAACGGCAAGGACGAGGAAGAATCCGTTGCCTTGCTGCCGCTGCCCCCCATGCCGGAGGTGGGCGAGGCTGCGCCGCCGTTCGAGGTCCTCTCTGTCGAGGGGAAAACGTACAGCCTGAAAAAAGAGACCGACGGAAAGGTCGTGTCGCTGGTATTCTGGTCGCTCTTTTGCGCGCCGTGCAGACGGTCGATGCCTATCTTGAACGATCTGTATCGAGAACTTAGCGATAAGGATTTCGAAGTCGTCGCGGTGAACATGGACGGGGACGGATTTCTCGAGGGAATCAAATCCTACGTAACCGACGAGCAGCTCGAGTTTCCCGTGGTGATGGATGAATACGACGGCGAATCGATGAAGGTCGCCGATCCCTATGGCGTGCAAGGGACCCCCACGACGTTCCTCATAGACAGGGGCGGCCTGGTCGTTTTTTCCAGGGTGGGAGACCTCGAACGCGACGAGATGAAAGATCTGGTCATGCGCGAGCTGGAGGGCCGGCCTCACGAGGAAAAGGAGGCCGAGTAAAGTGGCGGGAAAGCCTGCGGAATCGATCGGGCCGGATCGGTTTGTGAGGAAAAATCGAAGCCGGGGGTAAGGCGGTATTGCTGAGGAGTCTGATCGCTTGTTTCAGAGGCATCTGTTTGGTGTCGGCTGTAGCGATGGTGTGCGGATGCGCGACCACGAGGCCGATCGAGGAGCGCGTGTGGCCGGAGCCGCCGGCGCGCGCAAGGATAAAGTACATTCGGAGCATATACGGCGGCGAAGAATTCGCGCGCGGCCTGTTCTCGCGACCTTCGCGCGTGAGGATAAAAAAGCCATATGGAGTTTCTGTCGACAACAAAGGGAGGCTATACGTCACCGACACGGCCTGGGGGCTCGTGCTGGTCCTGGACTTCGCCGAAAGAAGAGCTTTTTTCATAGGTGACCGCAGGGACCACGGCCGCCTCGCCAAGCCGGTGAGCGTCGCCGTCGACAGCGATGGCAGGATCTATGTGTCCGATGTCCTTCAAAAGCGAGTGGTCGTTTACAGCCGGGACGGCGACTTTTTGTCCGCAATCGGAAAGAGCGGCGAATTCGAGCGCCCGACGGGGATTGCGCTCAACGAGGAAGCGGGCCGGATTTATATCAGCGATACGCCCAGGCACGTGGTGCGCGTTTACGATTTCGGGGGAAATTTCCGGTTCGAGTTTCGGGGCGATATCGAGCGCAAGATCGCGCTTCACCACCCGACGAACATCTGGGTAGACGAAGGCGGTGCCGTTTACGTCACGGACTCCATGAACTTCCGGGTCATGGTGTTCGACGCAGACGGACGGTATCTGAAAAAGATAGGGAAAATAGGAACGCTGCCGGGCATGTTTGCCAGACCCAGAGGGGTGGCGGTGGATTATGACAGACATATATACGTCGTGGACGCGATGTTCAACAACGTCCAGATATTCAACCAGGAGGGCGACATCCTGCTGGCCTTCGGCGAGCGCGGCTCGCGGGCGGGCGGGTTCCGGCTCCCTGCCGGCATATGCATCGATGAAGAAGGCATGATCTATGTATCCGACTCTTTCAACCATCGTATCCAGGTGTTTCAGTATCTGCCGTAGGCGGGGGACGACACAAAGAGGGGTGAGAGCCGTGAAAAACACGATGATTGCGTCGGCGGCGGGCGTCCTGATTTTCGCTCTTATGCCGTATGCCGCGATGGCGGCGGGCGTGGAAAACACCGTCCATGACCTCAACTACTCGAGCAACACGGTATATTTTTCCGGGGCCACATGCGACACGTGCGCATACTGCCACACGCCGCACGGCGCCATGTCCTATGCCGAGTATGTGGGCCCGTTGTGGAACCAGAAGAACACGGAGACGGTCGTGCAGGACAATGGCGTGATATATAACAGCGACACGATCGACATGATCAGGCAGGACTTCGACCCCAGCACCTTTTACGGAATCGGCGGCGCGAGCAACGCCTGCCTCTCGTGCCACGACGGCGTGCAGGCCATCGACACGGTGGCAAGGGGGATGAGTCCCTCGGGCGCATTCGGCCAGGGGACCGACACGGACGAGAGCATCGTGAATTCAAGTTCGGCGGACATAGGCGCCGGGCCCGCGGGCCCCGGGGACATTACCGGCATCGTGGATCTCAGCGACGACCATCCCGTAGCCATAGAATACGACAACGCCAGGGATACGGCGTTCAACCCGAATCCCCGGGACGACTACGGCAGGACCCTGTTGCACGCCCCTGACGACACGGTCGAGTGCACTTCGTGTCACAACCCCCACGAGGCGGACGTCGACGGGGACGGACGGGACACCGGCACTGATAGACCCTTTCTGAGGATAGGCAATGAAAACAGCAACCTGTGTTTTGAATGCCACAAAAAATAAGGCGCGGTCTTCCGAAAGGTGGCTGCGGATCGGGCGTCTCAAGACCCTCGGCCTGCTCCTTATACTTTTGGGCGCGGCGGGAGGATGCGCCACGCCGCAAAGACCGGTGGACATGGTATGGCCGCTTGCGCCCGAGACGCCGAGAATCAGATATCTGGGTTCGGTCTCATCTCTGAAAGACCTGGGCCGATCAGGCTGGGGCCGGATGAAGGAGTTTATGTTCGGCGCCGAGCCGATCGAGGCGCTGGTCAAGCCTTACGGCGTGGCCGTCGATTCGCGCGGCAGACTTTATGTCTCGGATACGGGCTTGAAGCTCGTCTTCGTTTTCGATTTTGCGTCCAAGGGCGAGGGCGAGAAGGTCTCGCTCATCGGAATGAATAAACCCGGCCGTCTGGGAAGGCCCATAGGAGTGGCCATCGATGCGCGGGACAACGTCTACGTCAGCGATGCCATAGGACGAAAGATAGTCGTCTACGGCCCCGACCACGAGTTCGCGGCCGCGATAGGGCGGTACGGCGAGCTGGAGCGGCCGGCCGGAATCGCAATAGACAACGAGAGAAATCGCTTGTACGTCGTTGACGTCGCAACTCACAACGTGAAAGTTTACAGCCTCGGCGGCGAGTTGCTGTTTGAGTTCGGAACACGCGGCTCGGGCGACGGCGAGTTCAATTTTCCCACGCACGTCGCCGTTAGCGAGTCGGGAAAAGTGTTCGTCGTCGACAGCATGAACAACAGGGTCATGATATTCAGCAGCGATGGGCAGTTCATCGGCAAGTTCGGCCGGATCGGTCGCGTGACCGGTTCGTTCGCGCGGCCGAAGGGGATAGCCCTTGACAGCGATGGGAACGTCTACGTCGCCGACGCGGCCTTCGACAACGTGCAGATATTCACGCAGCAGGGGCAGCTGCTCTTGGGCTTCGGCGAATTCGGTGCCGGCCCCGGCGGGTTTCAGCTGCCTGCAGGAATTCACATCGACGAAAGCGACAAGATCTATGTATCCGATCAATACAACAGGCGGGTACAGATATTCCAATACTTGAAAGAGACACCCGGGGACCAAACGCCCACGGGCGCCGCAGGCGCCGGCGGCGCGTTAACGGGAGGTGTTGAGAAATGAAGCTCATGCGTCCGGCAACGGTGGCCGGGATTTTCACGGCCGTTCTCATTCTGGGAGGCGCGGCGTTCGGCGGAACGATCCGAGGCTCGAAGCACGACCTCTCGCTGACCACCGGCGGGATCGCCGACAAGTCGACCGATGAGACACAGGTGTGCATATTCTGTCATACGCCCCACAGCGCAAGGCCCTCTGTGCCGCTGTGGAACCGGGCCATCTCGCCCGGCGGCACGACGTACACCGTATACACCAATACGCTCATGGGTACCCTGGAGTCTTCTCCCGCGTTCGGAGACACGGGCAGCCCTGGCGATATGGAGCTGCTCGGCGGGCCGTCCAGGCTGTGCCTGAGTTGCCACGACGGCACGATCAGCGTCGCGAACATCATCAACAGGTTTCCCGACAATCAGGACCCGGCGATGGGCTCGGGCAGCGAGCTCGATGCCGACGGCACGCTCTCAGACTCCAGCCCGGCGAACATCGGCGAAGCCTCGCTCGGAGGCTCGTCGGCCGATCTCAGCAACGACCATCCGATTTCTTTCGTATATTCCAGCGCGCTCGCCTCGAGCGACGGAGAGCTGTGGGACCCGGCAGAGGCCGGCCACACGGAGATACAGTTGTTACTGAAAAACTATTCAGGCGGAGCCGGAAATTTCGAGTGCTCGTCGTGCCACGATCCTCACGATCCGGACAATCCGCCGTTTCTTGTCAAGGATAACGCGGGAAGCGCGTTATGCCTGACGTGCCATAAAAAATGAATGAATGAAAAAACACCCCTTTGGAACGACACCCCATATACGGCCGGCTGAAAGATTGTCACAGAGGATCGGGCCATGCGCGGCGTACCAGGATCGGGCGGCCAACGCTGTTTTAAAGTTCCAAATGTCCGGCGCGGTCTAGCTTCGGGCGCATGTATCCGGGGGGAAGGAAACCCAATTGAGGGTACGTCTTGGAATAAGAATGTCCGGGGCAGGGATCATCCTCCTGCTCACTCTCGCCGTCGGTGCTCTGCCCGCGGATGCTGAGGATTTCAGACCGCACGGCTCCATCAAACTCGAGTATGAAAGCGAGCATGACAAAAACGGCGACGTGACCACCGACACTACCACTTTCTCACAAGAATACGAAATTCAGTTCGATGGATACATCTGGAGGAGGGACTTCATAACGTTCCAAAGCATTTTCGGCTATGACGACGCCATGGAAGACGATTCCCAACAGGGCGAGTCCAGAGACAGGGACATCGACTTTTACGAGATCACCGCCACAATCCTGCCCGACAGGTTCGCGCCGCTGACTCTGTACGCCAGGAAAAATGTGATTCTGCTGGATTCCGAGGCGGCGCTGGATGCCGAGTCCGTGGAGGACACCTACCGTCTCAACTGGCGAGTGATGCACGAAAGGCTGCCCGAATTGGAATTCGAATTCGAGCGGATCGAAGATACGACCGAGGAAACCGGGCTTGGCACTACAACCACGGACACCCGAAACGACACATACTATTTCACCGCCAGCGAGGTGCTCGCCGGAAACACGCAGGTGAAATTCGAATACCAGCGAGAGGAAGACATCGACTTTTTGGAGAATGCCGAGAATGAGAGGAACAGCTATACCCTTACCGCGACATCCGAGATTTCTTCCAACCTCAGGTTCGACTCCAGGGTCGAGTACAACGATGAAACCACCGGCGGCGCCGATGTCGTGACAAGCCTTGCCATTCGGGAAGACGTGGACTCCGTCACCCAGGTCGCTTTCTTTGACGCGGTCGCCAACAACATAGGCGACCACATTGCGATACCGCTGACTCCCGCGGGCAATCCGGATTTCACCGGCTGGGTACTTTCGGGCTTCTTCACAACCATCGACCTCGTGCACAACAATGAGATAACTTTCTCCGATCCGATTCCCGACAATGTTATGGTCGTGATCGAGTACGAGACCCAGGACGCAGCCCGGTACATCGACATTTACCGGGGGGACGACAGCCAGGACGTTTTCCTGCTGACCGTGACACAGGTTATCATCACGGAGGGTTTCGACGATTATCTGGTCTTCGCCGAGTATATCTCCATTTCAGGAGGCACGGTCAACCTCAACTTCTCTCCGCTGACCGAGCCCGAGCCGATCTCTTCGACGCCGTTTCCGCTGCAGGACGTCGACGTGACGATCGTTTACAACACCAGGACAAGGAACCACTTCGAGGACGACTTTCCCGGAGTGGACATCGAGCAGGGCGGAACCTCCTTCGATCTCACCAGGGTAATATCTGGAGAGAACAAGGAGTTCCTGTTCGACTTAAAGATCAGCTACCTGCCGATTCCTCCGCTGGACATCGGTTTCGAATACGAGTTTGACAGGACGGAGGGCGACGCGGAGACGATAACCGAGCACTTCATCAAGGGCACGGTCGCCACGGCCTTCGTCGAGCGATTCAGAACGATCACCGAACTGTCCTACGAAAACGACGCCACCGACTTCGAACTGAATCCAGATGTAATCGGCGATCCCGCGGGCATGATCGAGAGGACGACTTCGACCGAATGGCGTTTTCTGAATGACATCGAATACACCTACCCGCTGTCCTGGGGGACACTCGCGCTCGGGCATGAATTCGAGTACGAATTGCGTGAGGAGGATTTTGCTTCCACTACCGATACGACGAGACAGACCGTGAACGTCGATCTTCTCCTCGGGCGCACCAGCGTCACCAACACATGGGAGTACGAAGTAAAAAATACGGACAACGAACCGCCGGATGACGATACGGAGAAAACGGAATTCAATTATGAGTTCACGGTCGAACACAGGCGCAACTTTGGGGCCGTTTCTTCAACTACCACTCTCGAGTATGACTACGAAGTGGAAGAGACGAACGACGGCGACGACTTCAACAGCAGCACATATTTGATTGAAGAGGAGATCGAATACAGGAACCTCTCGTTCGAGACCTCGCTGGAATATGAGAATGAGGAGCGAGGCAACGAACAGATCAGGGAGCTGGAATCCGATTCGACGATCAAGTACAGGCCGTTCAGGTGGCTCGACCTTGAGTCCGGCCTTGACTGGACCCGCACCGAGGACGAAATCGAGACGGGCACGGAGACCGAATTCTTCATCGAGGCGAGCATTCATCGAAGCTTCGCCCGGTCGGGAACTCTCGAGCTCGGAGCGCGTCAGGAATGGATCTCGGACGACCGCGGCGAGGATGAAAACAACCTGGAACTCGACGCCAAAATATCGTACACTTATGCAGAGGTGATCGCCACGTTCGAAGTCGACTATGACAGGACCGAGTACGG
>CBDUSG010000086.1:0-8877 GCA_965369575.1 uncultured bacterium
CATCTCATGTCCGCGGCGACTCGCCGCTCTCATGTAAGCGGCGACTCGCCGCTCTCATGTCGGGGGGTGGGGGGCAACTTGCCCCCCCCAAGGTGACTCGCCGGCTGCGACCCTGGTCCCCTCCTCGATGTTTACGCGCGAGAGCATGACGCCGCCGGCGCCGAAAAAGAACACGAGCGAGAGGATGCTCAGGCGGCTCGTGCCGGTCATCTGGCCGACCACGGCGAAGAGGAGCGGCCCCAATATTCCGGCGAACTTGCTGCTCACACTGTAGAAACCGAAGAATTCGGCCGACTTGGATTTCGGCGCCATTCGCGCGAAGACCGAGCGGCTGAGCGCCTGTGCGCCGCCCTGCGCGGTCGCCACCAGCAATGCGAGCACCCAGAAATGCCAGGCCTTCGACATGAAGTATCCGCCCCCGCATACGAGGCAGTATATTCCCAATGCAAGAAAAATCGATCTTTTCACGCCCAGCCGTTTCGCCAGGTAGCCGAACGCGATCGTGCACGGAATGCCGACGAACTGGACGAGCAGCAGCGCGCCTATCAGGGCCGATCGGCCGATGCCGATCTCCGTCCCATATATCGTCGCCATCTTTATGACGGTGCCGATCCCGTCGCGGTAAAGCCAGAACGCGATCAAGAACTTCATGAGATCCTTATACTGGCGGATTTCCTTCAGCGTCTGCGAAAGCCTTTGAACGCCGGCGCGCACGGAACCCATCGACCCGGCCGAGGCGTCTGCTCCGCCGGGCGGCTCGGGAACGCGGCGAAAGAGCGGAATCGAGAAGAGGGCCCACCACACGCTCACGCTGAGGAACGAGATTCGCGAGGCAACCTCCGTGTCGCCCATCAAGAATAGCTTCGGCTTGAGAATCCACGCCAGGTTCACGGCGAGAAGCAGCCCGCCGCCAAGGTAGCCTACCGCGAAGCCCTTGGCGGAAACACGGTCCATGCTTTCGGGGCCGGCGATGTGGGGAAGCAGCGATTCATAGAATATGATGCTCCCGGCGAAGCCGACATAGGCCATTACGAAAAAGGCCGAGGCCTGCAGCCAGTCGCCCTTTCCCGCGGTCGCCAGAAAGCCGGTGGCGACGACGCCGAGCGCGGCGAAGGCGAAAAGGAACTTCTTTTTCGAGCGCGAATGGTCTGCCATGGCGCCCAGTACGGGAGCGACCAGCGCCACCAGCAGCAGGGCGAGCGACGCCGTATAGCCATAATATACGGTCGCGCGGTTGCCGGTCAGCGTCGAGCCGGCGACCGTGCTGTAATAGATGGGAAAGACGGCGGAGAGGATCGTCGTCGCAAATGCGGAATTCGCCCAGTCGTACATGCACCACGCGTTGATGACGCCGGACTCCGTCGCCTCATTTGATGTCGTCATCGTATCGGCTGTCTTTCGGCAAGGCGCGTGCCCGTCCGGCTGTTGACAAAAAGGCCCCGGCTCACGCGGGGTGTCCGGGGCGGGCGGCGCTCATTTCAGTCTTCGGCGGATTCCTCCGCACCTGCATCTTTCCGGAAAATCTTAGAAAACACGATTGCGACGGTGAATGCCAGGGCCACGGCGCCCCAGCCGCCCAGAAGCAGGGTCCACTGAGGATAGTCCTCGTACGGATTCCGGATGCGCTGAACGAGTGTGGTCGCGATTATGAATATGAGGACGGCCGGCGTCAGATACTTGATGCAGAAGTTCCACCACCGTCCTATCGAAAAATCGGATGTTCCGTTGACGAACCCGCGTACGTTCTCGGCGCCGAAAATCCATCCGATGGCGATACATTCCAGCAGGCCGAATATCGTCAGGCCGAAGTTGTTGATATGGTGGTCCACGATGTCGAGCCAGTAAAGGCCGGCGCTGGTGCAAAAAAGAATCCCTCCGAACATCGCCAGCATGCAGGCGGCAAGCGTTATGTGTTCACGTTTGAAAGGGAGATAATCGTGTACGCCTGCGACTATGCCCTCGACGAGCGAAAAGGCGGAATCGATGGCCAGTGTCAGCAGCGTGACAAAGAAGAGGAAGCCGAACAACCTGGCGAACACCGGCATCGCGCTGATGGCGGTCGGGTACGTTACGAAGGCGAGGCCGGGACCGCTCGAGACGACCTCGGACACTTCGACTCCCTGCTGCATCGCGAGGAATCCCAGCACGGTGAACACGGCAAAGCCCGAGATAAAGCTGACCGCGGCGTTCAGCGCCGTGACCCAGAGCGCATTGGCGCTGATGTCGGAACCCTTCGGGAGATAGCTGGCGTAGGCGGGCATCACGCCGAACGCCAGCGTCATGCTGAAAAACACCTGCGAATATGCGGCGAGCCACACCCGAGCCTCGAGGAGCTTTCCCCACTCCGGTTTAAGATAGAAGGCGAGACCCTCGAAGGCGCCGGGCAGCGTCAGGCCGCGGATGACAAACACAAGGATAATGATGACGGGCAGCGGAACCGTCCAGGCCACAATTTTGGAGACTATCTTCGTTCCCTTGAAAATCGCCAGAAAGACGCATATCCAGGCGACGACGGCGCCCGCCACAACCGCGGGAACGATTTTGCTTATGCTGCCGGGGCCGGACGAGATTTGCAGCACTTCGTTGTAGAAATGGCCCGGGGCGTCGCTTCCCCATCCGAGGGTAACGGACTTGACCAGATAGTTGAATGCCCAGCCCATGACGACTGCGTAAAAACAGACGATGATGAAACCATTGGCCAGAGCGCCCCAGCCGATCCATCGCAGGCCCGGCCGAAAGCTCTCGAACGCGGCGGGCGCACCGTTGACATCGAACTTGGAGCGGCCCCAGCAGCCGACGGCCATCTCCAGAATCAGCAGTGGAAAGCCCGCGGTGAAAAGGGCGATAAGCCAGGGGATCAGGAACACGGCTCCGCCGCTGTCATAGACTACGTAGGGAAACCGCCAGAGGTTCCCCAGACCGACGGCGCTGCCGACGGCGGCCAGAACAAATGTCGTTCGGCTGCTCCACTGTTCACTTGCCATGAAGCCATCCCCTCAGGTCGGCTGCCATCAGCGGAAGCGAATCGATGCGATAGCGATTGCCTCGCAAAGAAGGGCCGGAATCGGACCCATTCCTGCGAAAAACATTACCATGAAGCCCATTTCCGAGTCAACTGAGGGGCGGGAACAGTCCGCTCACAGCCTCAACAATTTCGCAAGCGGGCCGGAGCCCACGCTAATGGCGCCTTCGGGACACATCTCCTGACAGCAGAAGCAGCGGATGCATCGCTTGAGGTCGAACCGAAGCGTGTCGCCATGGGGTGTGATGACCTTGGCCGGACAGTTTTCCACGCATATCAGGCACATCTTGCATCGCCCGGCGTCGAGGACGGGGCGCGTGGTGAGCCAATCTCGCATCGGCTCGCGGATAACGGGAGGGAAAAAGCCCATCAGGTCGCCGGCTTCCGGAAAGGAAAAGCCTGCAACCATGCAGTCTTCGAGGGCCTCGCCGGCGACCGAGATGTTTTTCAGCCGCGACTGTCCCACGCCCATCTCCTCGGCCGCCATGCTCGTCGGCATAAGGTCTCTTTTCAGCCCGAGCATCTCGCAGATGACGGCATCGAGCGCCACGGCGTCTTCCGCTGCGGCGATGACGCCCAGCTTTTTCGGATCGCCGCTTTGCGGGCCGTTGCCCTCCATGCCTACGATTCCGTCCAGCAGCGTCAGTTGCGGAGAGACTTTTCGGTAGAGATCGACCAGCATCCGCGCGAAGTTCATGCGGTCGGCGCCGGCTGCAAGATGCCACTGCGATTTCCGCGTGCCCGGCACGACACCGAAGATGTTTTTTACGCCCAGGGTCAGCGTCATCTGCCCGTGTGTTTTCAGTTTAGGCATATTTATGATGACATCGGACTCGAGTATCGTGCGGTCGATCTTGAATTTCTTGAACTTGGTCTCGGCAGGATTATCGACATCGACGGGGCGATTGAAATCGACGACTTTCACGCCGTCCCGCTTTGCGACGTCGCCGATCCCGCATTTGGCGGCCACCTTCAGGGCGCTCCCCAGGGCCGGGCTGTCGCCGATCACCGGCTTTCCCCCCGCTTTTTTTACCAGCGCGACCATCGCACGAACGACCTCGGGATGAGTGTTTACGTGCTTTTCGGGAGCCCGCCCAATGAGCAGGTTTGCCTTCAGGAGCACCCTGTCGCCCTTTTTCACGAAGCGGCGGATGCCTCCGAGTTCTTCGACCGCCTTTTCGACTGCGTCGGCCACTCTCTCGGAGTCATAATCGCGGCATCGCAACAGCGCCACGCGAGCGTCGGCGGCGGTTTTTTTCGTAGATTCTCTCATGAATCGTTCCTCCTTCGCGACCGGGGAAAGCGCGCACAATATTGTGCGCCGATACTCCTCCTTCGGAAAATCCCGGCATCCCGTAGCACGCCGAATCGAAACAATCGCGCCCGGATCCGCAGCACATCCGCCGCATGAGCGCGGACGGCCGAAAGCGTCCTTTTCCGATTTAAATACTCATTAATGCCTGCCACTTCGCAGGTCTGCACTCAGTTCAATCCGTTGGTGTCATTGTGGTTACGAATCAACTGCCGGATCGGCCCGTTCGCGGGGCCAAACCACATTATAACATGCCGCGGCATTCTTTCAACATCGGCAGCCTCGGGAGTGGCGGGCAACGCGAAAGCGGGCTCACGTGCGAGGCGTTTTGGCATGATATTTTCTTGCAAATAGGCGGAATAATCCGTTGGTCTGCGCCAAATGCTGGGAGAAACAGGCCAAAAAAGCGCGATGTGAAAGGCGGAGAATCGTTCCAGCGGGTGGGCCGCCGGAATCCCGTCTGCGTATGGACGCGCACATATACAGGATATTTTCATGAATGAATCCCTCGAAAATTTCAAGAAAAAACTGGCGGAAATAAGAGAGATCTCCACGCTTCCCCATGTGATGATAAAGATCATGGAGATCATAACCGACGAAAACTCCTCGGCGGTCGACCTTGCCGACGAAATCGCGAAGGATCCATCTCTGACGGCGAAAATCCTCAAGATGGTGAACTCCGCGTACTACGGCTTTTACAGGGAAATAGACAGAGTGTCGGACGCCGTAGTCGTGCTCGGATTCAACGAGATCAGGCGGCTTTCGCTTGCGATCTCGGTGCTCGAGGTGTTCGGAAGCGCGACCGAGGGGCATCGGGTGGCCTTCTGGAACCATTCGTTCACATGCGCGGCCATGAGCGACATTCTCGCCGAGGAATGGCAGTTGCACGATCAGGGCGCATTCACCGCGGGATTGCTGCACGACATCGGCAAGATGATCTTGGATCAGTATTTCGCAGAAATGTTCGGCGCCGTGCAGGAGCGCATGAAGGAGCGTTCATTGAAGGCGCACGAAGCGGAGAAATCGCTCTACGGCTTCGACCATGCAGACATCGGTTACTGGCTGTCCGAGAGATGGAACCTGCCGGTAGGTCTCAGCGAAGCGATCCATTGCCATCATCGGCCCGAAGCGGCCACGGAAACGCCAGACCTGGCCAGGCTGGTTCATATGGCCGACAAACTTTCTATCGAACTGCTGGAATCAGGTTCAGACGGCTCGCGTGAAATAGAGGCTTCCGGCGAAGACGAGGACGGAATGGACCCGAAAAAGCGGTCGGAACTCCTGGGCAGGCTGGAGAAGAGGATCAAGGATTCAACTCTCCTGGATGCTTTCGCCTGACCGCTGGCGGGAAACCGTCATATGGCCAGAATCGCTCGGAAGCAAGGAACATCATGTCGGACTCGAATGAACGATTCATAAAACGTGCTCTTCAAATGCTCGAAAAGTGCGGCTCGGCTGGAGTTGCCGGCGTGGCCGGCGGCGACTCAGGGGCCGGAGAAGTCGTGCTCCAGGGGATAAGCGTTCTCATCGACAGCTATCTCAGGGCCGAGAGCCGGTTCGAGCACCTCCAGAAGCAACTGCAAGTCTTCAGGGAAGTCAACGCCGACGCAAACCGGATGCTCGAACAGAAGATCGAGGAGATTTCTCTGCTCCGGCTTATCACCGACGCGAGCAGCCGGGCAATGCGGACGCACGATCCGCTCAAGCTGATCCTCGAGAAGATAATAGCCATCGTCGGGGCCGAAAACGGGTCAATAATGCTGAAAAACGGAGACGGACGGCATATCGATGTGCGGGCCGCCGGCGGGCCGGGGCACCTCGACGCCGATGCCCCGCTGCTGAAGCTGACCGAAAAAGTCGCCGAGCGCGCTATGGACACCGGAGAGCCGTGCTACATCGACGACCTCGGCGGGGACTCCGGCTGCGATGTGCCTCCGGAACAGAACGGTGAGATCGGCTCTGTCGCGTCGTTTCCCCTCGTGATCGAAAGCAGGACGATCGGCGTGATGAACCTGAGCAGCCCGCAGCCGAACGTATTTGGAGCCGAGACTCAGCGCATGATGCACATCATAGCGGGCCAGATCGCCGTCGCCGTGGAGAATGCCAGGCTGTATGGCGAGGTCAGGAAGAACAAAGAATACCTGGAGAACCTCGTCGAAAGGGCGGGCGACGCCATCTTCACGCTCGATGTAGACCACCTGATAAACTCCTGGAACAAGGGGGCCGAAGCCATATTCGAGCACGAAAAGGAGTCCGCCGTGGGGCGGGCGATTTACGAATTGGTTCCCGAAAGCATGAAGCCGACATTGAGCGAGAAAATCCAGACCATTCTCGACTCCGAGAACATTGTTACCATCGAGACCGATCTCAGGCATGATCCATCGACACGGATAACCATAACCCTTTCCCCAATCCATGGCGCCAACGGCGAAGTCGTGGGCGTTTCCGGCATCGCAAAAGACATAAGCAGGCACAGACAGCTCGAGGATGAACTGCGAGAGCTCAATGAAGCCAAGAGCAACTTTGTTTCTACGGTCTCCCACGAGCTGCGCACACCGCTGACCTCCATCAAAAGCCTCACCGAGGTGCTTACGCACGAAATGGAATCGCTTTCGCCGGAGAGCGTCTCACGATACCTGAACATCATCAACGAGGAATGCGACCGCCTCTCAGGACTCATAACCGGCCTGCTCGACCTGCAAAAGCTGAGCGCGGGGAAACTGGAGGTCAAGCTCGAAAAGGTCAGATTGGCCGATCTGGTGCGTCGCACGGCCGAGCTGTTCGATGTAGTGGCCGTACGGGACAGGATCGATTTGACGACCGATTTCGCCGTTCCTGATCATATGACGGCGGTCATGGGCGACCGCGGGCAGCTGCTCAGGATAATTTCCAATCTCCTCTCGAATGCGTTCAAGTACTCCGTTGCCGGCGACCGCATAAGCGTCACCCTTTTCCGCAAGGGCGAAGACGTGGGATGCGCAGTGACCGACAGCGGGATAGGCATACCCGCGGACCAAAAAGAAAAAGTGTTCGAAAAATTCTACCAGGTGGACGATCCGGTCACCCGCAGCAAAGGCGGAACCGGACTGGGCCTCGCGATAACGAAGGAACTCATCCTGCTCCACGGCGGCCGCATATTCGTGGAAGACGCAATGGGCGGAGGCTGTCGGTTCACAATCTTGATTCCGGCCGCAGAACGGATTCTCGAGCAGTCCTCCAGCCCCGCGTAACGAGCCTGCAGGAATTCCAGCTGCTGCCCTGCCCGGCGAGACGCGTCCTTCTCGTCGGCTCCGGTGCGTTTGACAAACCCCCGCCGAAGGTGTTACGATTTTTGCAGCGCAGGCATGCGGATACAAAGCCTGTGCGAGGTAAAAGAGGAAAAGCAGCATGAGAACCGCCCGTCGAGAATATCCGAACATTCTCACACCCGCCCAGATATACGAGCTCCTCGATAAATACGTCATAGGGCAGGAACGCGCAAAGCGCACCGTGGCCATCTCGGCGTACAACCACCAGAAACGAATCCTGAACAAGGACGCCGGCCGGGGAATTCCCATCAGAAAATCCAACATCCTTCTGATAGGGCCGACGGGCTGCGGCAAGACCCATATCGCCCGGAACCTTGCAGACGGGCTCGACCTGCCGTTCACGGTGGTCGACGCGACCGAGTACACCGAGGCGGGCTACTACGGCAAGGATGTCGAGGTGATGGTGGCCGAACTGCTGTTCAAAACCGGCGGCCGGACCGATGAAACGCAGAGGGGCATTATTTTTATAGATGAGATCGACAAGATCGCCAGACGCTCACAGGGGGCGCGCACCGGCGCCCGTGCGCGCGACAACGGGGGCGACGGCGATCAGCAGGCCCTGCTGAAACTGCTCGAGGGCTCCGAGGTGTTCGTGCCGCTCAATGTCACGCAGCACTGGAACAAGCACGATTTCGTCCTCGTGGACACCTCGGAAATCCTGTTTATATGCGCGGGCACTTTCTCGGACATGCCGCTTATCCAGCAGGAATCAAGACCGATGGGTTTCCGCAACGACGAGGAAAAAGGGAAATTCCTGGGGAGAAGGCGGGTGACCACGAAGGACCTGCTCGACTACGGGCTCCTGGCCGAGCTTTTGGGGCGGCTGCCCGTGGTCGTCGAGTTGGAGGCGCTGACTCAGGAGGATTTGATGCGCATCCTGAAAGAGCCGCCCGACTCCATCGCCAAAGAATACGCTCACCTGCTGAGCCTCGACGACATAAAGCTCAGATTTACCGACGGCGCCCTCCGCCTCATCATCGCCCATGCCATGAAAACAAAACTCGGCGCGCGAGGCCTCCGCTCCATTATGGAAGCGGTCATGCACGATATCATGTTCGACGCGCCGACGCTTCGCGGAAAGAAGGTGGCGATAGACAAGAAGTTCGTGGAAAAGAAGCTGGCACAGCTCGAGTGAAGAATCGGCCCTCGCGGCCTCGATCATGCCGACACCTATCGGGGTCGGTTTTTTTTGTTTCGGGATTAGTGTCGTGTCTACCGTATATTGTCGGTCTCAG
>CBDUSG010000087.1:0-8876 GCA_965369575.1 uncultured bacterium
GGCGCTTCTCGAAGAAGGAGACACGCAAGGCGCGATCGAGCAGGCGAAGGAGGCCGTCCGGCTCCGACCCGGCAGCCTCTTTACCGTGCGCAACCTCGTGAGGGCCTACAGTGAGGACGGCATGTACGAGGAGGCCGAAAAGGCCATCGAGGAGCTGATAGCGCTTTCGCCCGACATGCCCGAGGCCTATCACGATCTGGGCACAATAAGGCTCTTGCGTCACGATCTGGAGGGCGCGCGCGAGGCGGCCAATAAGGCCATAGCGCTTGATCCCGATATGGCCGGAAATTATCATCTGCTTGGCGCCATCGCGCTGGAGGGAAAGGATATAGAAACCGCCGAAAAGCATCTAGCGCGGGCCGTCGAGCTGGACCCGGGCAATATCGAATCTGATTACCTGCTTGGTCTCATTTATTACGAGAAGAAAGATTGCGAGGCGGCGATTGAAAAGTTGAAAAGGGTGGTGGAATTTAGCCCGAGTTCTGCCTCTGCGCACGCGGCGTTGGCCATGTGTTATTTGGAACAAAAGCTGTTCATTCACGCCTTGGCCGAACTCAAAACAGTGGTCGACCTCGATCCGTCGGACACCAACTCGATGTACAACATCGCCTGTGTCTATTCGCTCCAGAACAAGCCGAAGCCCGCCCTGAACTGGCTCGAGCGAGCCGTCGACAACGGATTCACCGATTTCGAGCACATGAGCCGGGACCACGATCTCGACAACATAAGGAACAATCCGAAATATATCGAGTTGGTGAAAAGCGCCGCCGCATCGGTCGCCGCCGCCGAGGTTGAATCCGAAGGCTCAGCGGTGGCAACCTCTGAATGAGCGTAGGGAGCAGAAAATCGAAACCGCGGCCGTAAGCGTTAATGAACAGCGACAGGCGCGCATGCGGTTTCGCAGGCATGCTTTTGCGATCCTGCTGACAGCCGCCGCCGTGGCTCTTGCGCTGACGGGGAAAACCATGATCGATGAGTTCATAGAGAGAAACTTCATATTCTTTCCTACGAGCGGGCTGGCGTTCACGCCGGACGAATGGGGGATAGAATACGAGGATGTCTACTTCAATACGTCCGACGACGTCAGGCTCAACGCCTGGCTCATCAGCGCCGGCGCCGACGCGCCCATGGTGCTGTGGTTTCATGGCAACGCGGGCAACATAGCCGACCGCATCGAGAACGCGAAACTGCTTCACGCGCGCGGGTTGTCCCTGTTCATGGTCGATTACCGCGGCTACGGCAAGAGCGAGGGGACACCGTCGGAGAAGGGGATAAACGAAGACGGCCGCGCGGCATACGACTACTTGCTCTCGCGGGGCGTGGCGCCTGAGAACCTGATAGTGTTCGGGCGCTCGCTGGGGAGCACGGTCGCCGTCTATCTGGCCGCTCGCAACAAGTGCGCGGGCGTGATACTCGAATCCGCGTTCACAAACATGGCCGACATGGCCAAGAGGCATTTTCCGGTGATTCCGGGAACGGGCGGCTTCAAGCTGAAGTTCCCCTCGATAGATCGCGTCGGATCGATCGATGAGCCTATCTTATTCATACACGGCGACCAGGATGAGATCGTCCCATACGAGCTTGGCCGCAGGCTGTTCGAGGCTGCGACGGCGGAAAAGGATTTCTATACAATCGAGGGCGCACATCACAACGACACATACTTTGTGGGCGGCAAAGAATACTTCGACAGGTTCGAGAAATTCGTCCGCGAGAAAACCGGCGGGACGGTCCCGCCGGCATCGGAAAAATGAAAAATCCCACGCCCCGCGCTTCGACCGCCGGCGAGCCCTTCTTCTGCGACGCGCACATCGACACGCTATCGAAGATGCTCAAGTTCGGCTGGAGCGGCCTCGCCGAGATACCCGCCGATTCGCATGTCACCGCCGCGAGGCTTCGGCGCAGTAAAGTCGGCGTTGCGGTGCTGGCGATCTTCACCGAGAAGTACGACCGGCGCTTCCCGCCCCACCTCCGTGCGCTTCGCATGATCGACATGGCCCACTCGATTGCGCGCGAAAACGCCGATTGGATCGAGATTGCGACGGATATGAAATCGATTCTGCGTGCCAGGAAGGCCGGCCGTGTCGCGATGGTTCTTTCAATAGAGAACGGGATCGCGATAGGGAAGGACCTCGGGCTCTTGCGCAATTACCACAGGCTCGGGGTCCGAATCATGAGCCTCACGTGGAACCATCGCAACAATCTCGGCGACGGCGTCGGCAGGCCGCAGGGCAGGCGCGGCTTGACAGCGCTCGGACGCGAGACGCTCCGCGAGATGGAGCGGCTGGGCATGATCGTGGACGTCTCGCACCTGAACGAGAAAACTTTTTGGCAGGTGATAGAGGCAACGAAGGAGCCGGTCGTCGCCACCCATTCCAATGCGTCGGCCCTCTGCGGGAATCCACGCAACCTCACGGATGCGCAGATAAAGGCTATCTCCGAAAAGGGCGGATTCATCGGGCTTAACTTTTGCGGACACTTCCTGAGCGACGGGGGAGAGTCTTCCATCCGCGACGTCGTGAGGCACGCGCGCCACATCGCGGAGGTCGGCGGCGCTCGAGTGCTCGCCGTCGGTTCCGATTTCGACGGGATACCCGAAACTCCCAGTGGCCTGGAACATATCGGCAAGATGGGAAAACTCATCGGCGCATTGCGTCGCGCCGGCTTTTCAGCTTCCGAGATAGAGGCAATCGCGCACCGCAACTTCCTGCGCGTGTTCCGCGAGGTCTGCGGCTGATCTCGCGCATGCGGGAGCTACGTCAAGCTTCCGACGGCTTCGTCGTATTCCCTCTTGAGCTTTTCGAATAGCTCGGCGACTGTCGGTATGTCGCGGACAAGGCCCGAGGACTGCCCGGCCTCGAGCACACCCTCGACCACGTCGCCGTCGACCATGCCGACTTCCGCGCGGTTGTGCTCGTCTCCGATGATCTCAAAAAGTTTTTGGCCGTCGGCGCCGTCGCGCTCGGCCTCGAACATGCGCATGGTGAAATCGTTTTTCAAACAGCGCAGCATGTTCAGCTTGCGGCCCGTGATGATCGAGGCGGTGTCGTTGGCCTCGACCAGCATCTGCTTGAAGTTGTCGTGGGCGCGGCACTCGACGGTCGCGACGAACCGAGTGCCCATCTGCACGCCGTCGGCCCCGAGCGCGAGAGCTGCTGCGACTCCCCTGCCGTCGGCGATTCCGCCCGCGGCCGCCATCGGAATCTCGACCGCGTCGGCCACCTGCGGGACGAGCGCCACCGTCGTCGTCTCGTCCAGTCCATTATGGCCGCCGGCCTCGTAGCCTTCGCAGACGATCGCGTCGAAACCGGCATCCTGCGCTTTTTTCGCGCCCTTGACGGACGGGACGACATGCATGATGATAGTGTCGTCGCGCTTGAGCAGCGGGGCCGCCTTCATCGGATTGCCCGCCGATGTCGAAAAGATGCGCGCGCCCTCCTCGATACCTATCTTGCAAATATCCTCGAAGTCGGGCCTCATCATGGGGATATTGATTCCCCACGGCTTGTCGGTGCTCTCGCGGATTTTCCGGATGTTTTCACGAATCTGGTCCCAGTCCATCGAGCCGGTTCCCACGAGGCCGAGCCCGCCCGCATTGGAGACGGCCGCCGCCAGCCGCCAGCCGGAAACCCACACCATGCCGCCCTGGATTATCGGATATTCCGTCCCGAGAAGCTCGGTCAATTTCGTCTTTTTCATCAGATTTCTCCCGTTATTTGAGAATGCGTCGACACATCCGGGTTGCCGCCTGTGTTCGGCCCGCCGGTCCGCCTTGATCGGGGTAATCCGGCGGACGGCCCAATTCTAATGAACCCGCGGGGCCGAAGTCAACCTTGCGGACGAGACGTTCGGCATCTTTTGGGGTCCGCGAAACGACCTGATTGGAGGCGCGCCACGGCCAAAACGTCCGCGGCCGGATTGAGTGAAAGGCTCCGGGCCGATACCGCCATTTGAATAATCGGCTCGCTTTATGATAACATTTAACTTGGCGTTTTATGAGGAAACCCCCTTCTTTCAACGATTTCCGTGACTTTCGAGCCTTCAAAGGGAGGATTAGATGGCAATACTTGACGAATTCTCAGGATCGGACATGTACATCCTCGATGAGGATCTGGCCAAGGCCTTCCTCATCGCCAGGATATTGGGAAAACCCCTGTTGCTCGAGGGCGAGCCCGGCACGGGCAAGACTAAGCTCGCGCAGGAATACGGCCGCCACACGGGGCTGCCGATGTTCGAGTTTCCGGTGACGTCCGAGAGCAAGGTCTCGCACCTCGTCTCGCATTTCGACGACGTCATGCGGCTGATGGACTCGCAGGCGGTCATCGCCAACGCGCAGATGGAGCAGGCCGGCCTCGAGACCCGTCTCGATATGGGTGACAGGCGGATAGACAACCTGGACGACTATGTCAGGCTCGGGCCGCTGGCCAAGTCCTACAAGAGCCCCAGCTCGGTGCTGCTGATCGACGAGATAGACAAGGCGCCGCGCGAGTTCCCCAATAATCTTCTCTACGTCATCAACGACCGCAAGGCGATCATCCCGGAGACGGGAGAAGTAATCGAAACAACGCTGCAGGATATGCCCACGATCGTGATAACGAGCAACCACGAGCAGGACCTGCCCGCACCGTTCATCAGGCGCTGCGTCTACCACTACATCGAGTTTCCGAATGCGAAGAGGATGCGCGAGATACTGCGGCTCCATCATCCCGATGCAAACAAGAAGATGGTCGAAGCCGCAATCACGGTTTTTTACCAGTTGCGCGACCTGGGCCTGCAGAGAAAACCTTCGACGAGCGAGATCATCGATTGGCTGACATATCTGAAGGGGAACGGACAGATATCGCCCGAGGACCTCAAAAGCCTCGAGGGCTACCAGACGCTGGTCAAACACAAAGACGACCTTCCGGTGCTCGAAACGATCCGCGAAAAAGGGATCGACCAGGTTCTCGCCGACATCCAGTCGAGCAGCAGGGGATACAGGAGGCCGTACTAACTCTCATGTTCACCAGTTTTCCGCAGACGCTGAAAAAGTACGGCCTGCAGGCCGACGTCAGGACCGTGGGCGAGCTTTACGAATGCATGCGCCGAGGCATGGTCTCGAGCCTCGGCGACCTGTTCGATATCGGCAGGATACTGATAGTCAAGGGCAAAAGGGACATCGGCCCATACAACCTTGCTTTTTTCAGCTATTTTCTCGGTATCGAAACTGAAAACGCGCGCACGCTCGAAGAGGCCGTCCGCGGCTCGGTCGCATACGCCACGTGGCTCGAAAACCATCTCGAACAGGCTGGAAAATCGCAGTGGGACTTTGACGAATCCGCACTGATCGACAAGTTTCTCGATGATGTCCTCCAGAGCAGTTCCGCCGCCGAGATCGCGCGCAGGATCGCGGGCGAGGACATATTCGCAGACGATGACCCGAACATGGAGGACACCGGGGGCGGCAACGGCGGAGACCGCAGCTCGCCGTTCGCCGACGCGTGGGCGGACTATCGCAACATCGACATCGAGGAGATCATGAGGCGCATGCAGCAGGTCGCCCAACAGCAGAAGGGGCCCCACAGCGGCGGAAACCACTGGATCGGCACCGACGGAATCTCGCCGTACGGCCACGGCGGAAGGGGCGCCGGCGGCATCAGGATAGGCGGCGCCGGCAAAGGCAAGAGCGCGCGCAAGGTTCTCGGCGACCCCGAATACTATCCCGTCATGCTCGACAAGGTGCTCACCGACGACAGCATCGATGTCACTCTGGCCGCGCTGAAGAACATCATGGATTCGACGGTCGATTTCGAGTTGGATATCGAAAAGACGATCGATGAGGGCGTCAAAAAGGGCGCGATCTTCATTCCGTACCTCAGACCCGTCTCGGACGACAAGCTGCAGGTCGCTCTCTTCATCGACAACGGCGGCTACTCGATGAGACCGCACGCCAAAAACGTGTCCAACCTGTTCCTGAGGATGAAAAGAAGGTTCACGCATGACCTGAAGATTTATTTTTTCCACAATTCCATATACGACCGAGTTTACACGGACGAGCACCGGCGTGAGCCGGTCCCGCTGTCGAAGATTCTCAAGCTCGACCCGCTCCACAAGGTTTTTATCGTGGGCGACGCCGACATGGCTCCGCACGAGCTGCTGGCCCGCTACGGCTCGATCGAACCGCGCGAGGAATGCGAATCCCCGAGCCTGGAAATCCTGAAGCAGATCGCGGATCACTTCCCGAAAACCGTATGGCTCAACCCCATTCCGCTGCGTTCCTGGCTGCTCACGACCGCCGAGTACGTCATGCGCGTGATGAAGATGTATCCGCTGACGCCCCACGGCATTGCGGACGCGGTCGAGTTTATGACAAGGAAAACGAATCAGCGGATTTAGCGGTCGATACGTCGATACATCGTTACTTTGAAAGCCGCCCTCGCGGCGCTCCGGCGAGCTCTTCGGGAAGTCCGACTCAATTCTCCGATATATCAGGCCGAAAGACAGAGCGTAAACGAAGCTATGGAGACGGCATAAATGCCACTGGCCGACGAAAAGAATCCGGAGATTGTCATCGACCTCGACAGGTGCACCGGCTGCCTCAGCTGCCAATTGATCTGCTCTTTCACCTACCATGACGTTTTCAATCCCGACCTGGCGCGGATCAGGATCGGGCTCGGTCTCGACGACGAAAAGAGAGCGACTTTCACCGATGAGTGCGTCCGGTGCTCGATCTGCGTCGATTACTGCGTCTACGGCGCGCTCACGCGGGCGGGGGTGGGCTGACCGTGGACTGGTTCGGATACGCGGGAAAAATCCTTTTTGTCGACCTGTCGAGCGGCGAGGTCACTGAAAAACCCCTCGAAAGGGCGGACGCCGAGCACTATCTCGGCGGCCTCGGCATAAACAACAGACTCGCTTACGACCTCATCGAGCCGGGCGCCGACGCGCTCGCTCCCGAGAACCCGATCATCCTCGGCGCGGGCCCGCTTATCGGAACGATTGTGCCCGGCGCCTCACGCGTGGTCGGCACTTCGAAGTTCCCGCTCTCGGGCGCGGTCTCGGCCGGCAGCGGAAGCATGACCTTCGGGTTCAACATGAAACGCGCCGGCTACGATCACATAGTCATAACCGGCAAAGCAAGCACGCCCGTCTATGTCTTTATTGAAGACGACGGCGCGCGCATCCTCGACGCCGCCGACATCTGGGGAACGGACAACTACCGGGCCGTAGACGAACTATGGAAGCGCCACGGCCGCTGCTCGTCGATCTCGATCGGGCAGGCCGGCGAGAACCTTGTCAAATTCGCCATCGGCATCGTCGATAAAATGGCGACGATCGGCCGCGCGGGATTCGGCGCCGTCATGGGCTCGAAGAACCTCAAAGCCGTGCTTGTCCGCGGGCGAGGCGGCATCCGCGTCGCCGATCCCGAGGGATTCATGCGCGAGGTCGATTCCCTCTTCGAGCGCGCGAGGCGATACAAGCATCACGCGGCCTCCGTCTCTTACGGCATCCTCAACGCGGGCGGCTCGTTCATGCTCGGCGAGGATGGTCCATTCGGACTGAAAAATTACGACCGGTTCAAGAAGGCACGGATAGCATGCCCTTCGTGCTTCATCGCCGACAAGGATATGCTTGTCACGCCCGAAGGCGAGTTCGCAGGCATGAAGACATACACGCACAGTTTCGGCATGATTGCGCAGGCCGCGATGAGGGGCCAGATCGCCGACTGCGCACGCGCCACGCACATTGTCAACATGCAGAACCGCTACGGGCTCGGCACGCAGGAGTTCGAGGGGATTTTCGATCTGCTGATCGAGGCGCGCGAGGCGGGCGCAATCGACGAGGACCGGTTCGGCAGGATCGACCGGAGCTACGAAACGATGCGCGACCTCATCGAGAAGATCGTATTCCGCCGCGGTGTCGGCGATATCCTCGCGGAGGGATGGCTTCCCACCGTCGAGGAGTTCGGCCTCGATCCCGCGAAGTTCGCGTCTCACGTTAAGGGGCTCGGGACCCGATACGATCCGCGCGAAAAGGGGCTCGGCACGATGGAATTCGAGGAGCTGGTCAACCCCCGCGGCGGGCATCACCAGTCCGGCGGCTCGCCCTCTTACAATCCCGGCGCGCCCCTGGAGATGTTCGAGAGGCATGCCGACCGCATGGGCGCGCCGCCCGAGGCGGTCGGGCGCATCATGGACAGCCCGTTCGGGTTCAACGTCGCCCGGTTCACGCGTTACTCAGAGGATTGGTTCAGCATGTTCGACTCGCTCGGCGTCTGTATCCGCAGCCAGAACAACCGCTTTTATAGCGCAGACATCTGCGCGCGCCTTTTCTCGACCGCGACCGGCATTCAGATGGACAAGGCCGAGTTGATGCGCGCGGCGGAAAGGGGTTGGAACCTCTATAAAGCGCTCAATTGGCGCGAGGGCTTTACGCGCGAACAAGACGCGCCGCCGGACAAATGGTTCGAACCTCTGAAAGCCGCCGGCGGCGAATTCGAGATGAAAGACTATTTCCAGACGAAAACGCTGACGAAGGAAGACATCGAAGGCCTGCTGGACGATTACTATGACGAGCGCGGATGGAACAAGAGGACCGGTTGCCCCACGCGCGAGACGCTGGGCGCGCTCGGGCTCGAATATGTCATAGAGGACCTCGAGGCGCGGGGCCTGCTATAATAGGGCTCACGCTTCGCTTCGTGCGCGGCACGGGCGAATTTTACACTGTGCTGCTCGGCGGAGATGGAAGAAAGGAGTCGCTTCAATAATGGGAGACGCGAAGCTGCCGGAGAAGGGCATTTCGAGGGAAGAGGTTCTGAGGGAGATGGACGAACTCCACGAGGGTGACGCCAACTGGAAAGACGGCCGCACGTGGAGCCTTGTCTATTTTGCGGGCGACGA